>JAIFLB010000048.1 GCA_020049245.1 Betaproteobacteria bacterium
TCGCGGCCGTG
Organism: Betaproteobacteria bacterium; assembly: GCA_020049245.1. Taxonomy (GTDB): domain Bacteria; phylum Pseudomonadota; class Gammaproteobacteria; order Burkholderiales; family Thiobacillaceae; genus PFJX01. Next base: position 12 of record JAIFLB010000048.1, read on the forward strand.
TCTGCTGTTCCAGATTCGGCGTTGCAGCGCGCCCTGCGTCGGTCAGGTCAGCGACGCCGATTACGCGCGCGATGCGGCGTTGGCGGAGATGTTCCTGAACGGCAAGGACAACGAGGTGATCAGCGCGATTTCCGCCCGCATGCAGGCTGCTGCTGCTGCAATGCATTACGAACAGGCCGCCGTATTCCGTGACCAGATTCAGGCGCTGTCGGCGGTGCGCGCACGCCAGTTCGTCGAAAGCCGCTCGAACCAGGATGCCGACATCATCGCCGGCGTCATCCGCAATGGCGTCGCCTGCGTCTATCTCAGCATGGTGCGCGGCGGCCGCAGTTTGGGCGGGCGTTCGTTCTTCCCGACCCACGTTGAAGACGCCGACTTGCCGGCATTGCTGGAAGCCTTTGCCGGCCAGCACTACATCGGTCGGCCGATTCCGACCACGCTGGTGCTGGAATGCGAGGTCGAAGGCCTGGCCGACTGGCTGTCCGAACAGGCAGGCCGGCGCATCAACATCGTCACCCATCCGCAGGAAGAGCGCCGCATCTGGCTGGAAATGGCGCGCAAGAACGCCGAACTGGCGTTGGCCACGCGCGAAGGTTTGCGCGAGAACCAGAGCAACCGGCTAGCCGCGCTGAACGAAACGCTGGGCGAGGAAGGCATTGCCCGCATCGAATGCTTCGACGTCAGCCACACGATGGGAGAAGCCACAGTCGTTTCCTGCGTGGTTTTTGACCAGGGCGCGATGCAGTCGGCGGAATATCGCCGCTACAATGTCACCGGCATTACCCCCGGCGACGACTACGCTGCAATGCGCAACGCGCTTGAGCGCCGCTACGGCAAGATCGCCGGCGGCGAAGGCAAGTTGCCGGATCTGTTGTTGATCGACGGCGGCAAGGGACAGTTGCACATGGCGGTGGATGTATTGACCGAACTCGGACTGGGCAACCTGCCGATGGTCGGTGTGGCGAAGGGCGTGGAACGCAAACCGGGCATGGAACAATTGTTTTTTCCGGGTGAAGTCGAGCCGTTGCGGCTGGCGTCGGATCACCCGGCATTGCATCTGATCCAGCAGGTGCGCGATGAAGCGCACCGTTTCGCGATCACCGGACACCGGGCCAAGCGCGGCAAGGCGCGCACCCAGTCCAGCTTGCAGGATATCGCCGGCGTCGGCGCTAAACGGCGTCAGAAGTTGCTGCAAACCTTTGGCGGCCTGCGTGGTGTGGTCGACGCCGGAGTGGAAGAACTGGCCCAGGTCGAAGGCATCAGCCACGAACTGGCGGAACGAATCTACCGAGAATTGCATTAGGGCGCCTACACATGCCGTTCAATTTGCCCAACAGCCTGACCTGGCTGCGCATTCTGTTGATCCCGCTGTTCGTGGCGGTGTTCTACCTGCCTGACGGCTGGGTGCCGAAACACGCCATCAACCTGACCGCCACCGCGATCTTCGCCTTTGCCGCCATCACCGATTGGCTCGACGGCTGGCTGGCGCGCCGGCTGAACCAGATGTCCGCCTTCGGCGCCTTCCTCGATCCGGTCGCCGACAAACTGATGGTTGCAGCCGCGCTGATCGTGCTGGTCGATCTCGATCGCGCCGATGTCGATGTCGCGCTGATCATCATCGGCCGCGAGATCGCGATCAGCGCGCTGCGCGAATGGATGGCCAAAGTTGGCGCGGCAGGCAAAGTTGCGGTGTCTTTCATCGGCAAACTGAAGACCACCGCTCAGATGGTCGCCATTTTGCTTCTGCTCTATCACGATCCCCTCTTCGGTCAGCCGTTCACCCCAATCATCGGTCGCTGGCTGCTCTACCTTGCCGCATTCCTGACGCTTTGGTCGATGCTGCATTACCTGCACATGGCGTGGAAAGCGCTAAAAAACCAACCCGTTGCTTGACAGTCTTGTTACGAGATTTATAATGCGCCTCCACTTCGATGCGGGAATAGCTCAGTTGGTAGAGCACTACCTTGCCAAGGTAGATGTCGCGAGTTCGAGTCTCGTTTCGTTTCTTGTGGTCTCGTTTCACATCAGCGATTGAGAAACACAACTTCATCGCGGCGCGTTAGCAAAGCGGTTATGCACCGGATTGCAAATCCGTGTAGGTCGGTTCGACTCCGGCACGCGCCTCCAGTATCTATGCGGCTTCCCAGGCAGAAAGCCGTTTTCGTTTGTGGCTTCGCATCACTCATGTAAGCACTTTTCAGTGATGCAACAACCCGTAGCGCTTGATCTGCACTCGCCAAGTGCGCCTTGGTGAAGCGGCGGCGGCAGTGGAGGGGAACCACGCTAAACGAAGGCACGAAGCCGATGGGCGGGTTTATGCCCTTCGGCGGTGTGGAATCAGACAGGACAGAGCGCGAGTGCGCAGCACTGGCGCGGGTTAAGGCGCACATATTGTCGTGCCAGTTCAACTCCCCCTCACCAGGCAACACCCAGCCGGGAATTTTTGCCACAAGTCGCAACTCACCACTCGCCGCCATTTTCAGAAGATCATTCGGCGTGAAGGTGCCGCATCTCTCCTGAGACAGCCATGCAGCCGCTTCGAGCAGCGATTTCGGTACCCAAGAACCACACATCATCACTACGCCGCCTTCTGCAGCGGCTCGGCTGTCGCGCGCTTGCGCGGGGACTTGGGTTTCTTCAGCGTGATATGCGGCTCCAGGCCGGCAGTGGTGGCCATGTCCATCAGCGTGTCCAGGGAAAACAGGTCGATCTTGCCGCCCATCAGGTTGGAGATGCGGGGCTGGGTGACGCCGAACAGGGCGGCGGCTTCGGCTTGGGTCATGCCGCGCTGACGAATCAGGTTTTCCAGTTCCATCATCAACGCCGACTTGGCGCGCATGCTGGCGGCTTGCTGGGGGGTGTCCTCGATGGCGTCCCAGACACTGGCGAATTCCTGTTTTTGTTTCATGTCCGTTCCTTTATCAAATCCTTGAAGCGCTTGCGCGCCAGTTCAACATCCTTCTGGCTGGTCTGCTGGGTCTTCTTCTGGAAGCAGTGCAGCACATAGACGGCATCGGCCAGCTTCGCCACGTAGATCACCCGGAAAGCGCCGGCCTCGTCGCGTATCCGAATTTCTTTGACGCCCTCACCAATCGACGGCATCGGTTTCCAGTCGGTGGGTTCCAGGCCATGTTGCACCTTGTCCATCTGGTAGCCGGCTTCGCGTCGAACGCTGGCTGGAAAGGTGCGCAGGTCATCCACCGAGGTGCCGAGAAAGCGTATAGGCTTCATCGTGTGAGTATATAAAAACTTGTATCATTTCACCAGACGAAGCGCGGGTTGCTCTTCCTGGGGCTGTGCGATGCTGGTTTCAGTCAGGAACCACGCCTCTATTCGGACGTGAAACATTCTGAGCATATCGAGGGGACGTCTTTTGTAATGTTTTTCAGAAGTGGCGCTTGGTTTGTGGCCCATGATTTAAGCGATTGCGCCATCCGGCACATCCGCTCATTCCGACAGCGTGTCGAATGATCAACGCAGACCATGCAGCGATATGTGGGGAAGGCCGGCCAATTCCTCGCGGCGCGCACCCGTCAACAACAGACCTTGCAAGTAGGCACTCACGGCGGGGACGCGGATTGCACGCACTGCCTGAAACCATGCCGCCAATTGCTCGCGCTGCAGGCAGTCATCTACCTTTGTCTGCGGGCGCGGTACATGGTCTTTGGCGATAGCTGGACTGACCGCTTCAAGGTGAGCCGCATCTTTGTATTCCTTATGACCATCACACCAGCGAATGAATGCGCGCAATAAACGATAGGCCAAGGCGGCCTTGGTCGGACGTGTGGCGGTTTCCTCGGCCAGCCATTCTTTCACCCTATCGGAATCCAACTCCTTCAGCTTCTGCGGCATTAGCACGGCAAGTGGCCCAGGCTTGAGTGTGCCGGTTCCTCTTTTACGTGCAATGTCATCTCCCCTGACAAACGTTAGGTGGTCTTGCAGGTGGCGCTCTCCCTATTTGTTGACGTTCTTGGAACCCCTTCGTAGCGACGGTCCTCGATGTAGACGGCCCAGGCTTCGGAAACGGTTACATCTTGGCTGCGGGCATCTACTCTTTTCGCATCAGCAGCGGCGATAAGGTCAGCATTCACTTGTCGCGGGTCCATGCCCTGATCGGTTAGCGTCTTGAGGTGAGTCTCGAAGATTTAGGACTTGGCACCAGCTGCCGTAACCCGCAATCCCAGACCTGGGGTCTTCAAATCCGTGTAGGTCGGTTCGACTCCGGCACGCGCCTCCAAGTCAACCCAGTAAAAAGGCCGCTTCGAATTGCGGCCTTTTTACTTTCTGAATCAACTTCTTCTTCAACCCCTAACAACATCTCCACTCAGCGGGTCGATGATGCGAGATGGACGCTTGCGTTGGCCGATATGGCCTGGGAGGGCCCATACGCCAGGGCCGAAAGTGCGATTGCAGGCGGCGGCGGTTTTGAGTGCGCGTTTGCCTGCATGGTTGGCGCTGGTGGAGACCAGCGCCATGCCAAGGTGCTGGCAGAGGCGTGCGGTTTCCTGATGCGCAGTCACCCGTACCGCGAGTTTGCTGTGCGCGCCGCGCAACCAGCGCGGGCAATGCTGGGTGGCGCTGAGCAGCAGCGTAATCGGCCCTGGCCACCAGGCATCGAGTCGATCCGCCAGCGAGGCGGGTAGCGGGTCAAGGTAGCGGCGGAATTGGTCTGGATTGGCGCCGATCAGGATCAGGCCCTTGTTTTGCGGCCGCCGTTTCAGTTTCAGAATGCGTTGCACTGCGCTTCGTTTGGTTGGATCGCAGCCAAGGCCATAGCAGGATTCAGTGGCGTAGGCGATGACGCCACCACGCTTGAGGTAGGCGCGCAGACGGCGGATGTCAGGGAGTGGCGGGAGCAAGGGGGGCGTCGTGGCGCTCTTTCGAGCGCCGCGAAGGATTATTTTTTCTTGCGCCCGATCGCGCGCCAGCCGATGTCGAGCCGCATTTGGCGTCCGGCGAAGTCGATCGCTTTTGAGGCTTGATAGGCGCGCGTCTGCGCCATTTTGACGGTGTCGCCGAGGGCGGTGACGCACAGCACGCGGCCTCCGGCGGTGACCACTTGATCGGCCTGCAATGCGGTGCCGGCATGGAATACATGCACGTTTTCATTGCCTGTGATGACGCTATCCGACAACCCGGTGATCGCATCGCCCTTGCGCGGATTGTCCGGATAGTTGGCGGCGGCCATCACGACGCCGAGGGCAAAGCGTCGATCCCATTCGGCTTCAATCTGGTCCAGCCTGCCATCGACAGCCGCTTCCAGTAACGTCACCAGATCAGATTTCAGCCGCATCATGATCGGCTGGGTTTCCGGATCGCCCATGCGGCAGTTGAATTCGAGCACTTTGATCTGACCTTCCGGACTGATCATCAGGCCGGCGTAGAGAAAGCCGGTAAACGGCGTGCCTTCCGCCTTCATGCCGGCAACCACCGGACGAATCACCTCGCGCATGGCTTTGGCGTGAATCTCGGGGGTGACGACGGGGGCGGGTGAATAGGCGCCCATGCCGCCGGTATTGGGTCCGAGATCGCCATCCAGAAGACGTTTGTGATCCTGGCTGGTCGCCAGCGGCAACACATTTTCGCCATCGACCATGACGATGAAACTGGCTTCCTCGCCGAACAGGCACTCCTCGATCACCACCCGCGCGCCGGCTTCGCCAAAGGAATTGTCAGCTAGCATCATGTCGACGGCGGCATGCGCTTCCTCCAGCGTCGTCGCCACCACCACGCCCTTGCCGGCGGCCAGACCATCGGCCTTGATGACGATCGGCGCGCCCTGCGCATCCAGGTAGGCATGCGCGGCGGCGGCATCGGTGAAGGTGGCAAAGGCTGCGGTGGGGATGTGATGCCGCGCCATGAACTGCTTGGCAAAATCCTTCGAGCTTTCCAGTTGCGCTGCCGCCTGGGTGGGGCCGAATATCTTCAGGCCGGCGGTGCGGAAGGCATCGACCACGCCGCCGGCGAGCGGTGCTTCCGGTCCGACCACAGTGAGCTGAATGCCTTCCTGCTGCGCGAACGCAACCAGCTCCGGAATCGCGCTGATGGCAACATTCTCCAGTCCCTCTTCCGTCGCCGTGCCGCCGTTGCCGGGCGCGACAAAAACCTTCTGGATGCGCGGCGACTGCTTGAGTCGCCAGG
>JAIFLB010000101.1 GCA_020049245.1 Betaproteobacteria bacterium
GCGCCTTTGCGCTTGCCAAAAGTGGCGCGGGCGCGCGGGTTGTCGTCGAACAGGTTGCCATCGCTGGCTTGATCGACGCCGTCCCAGTTGTATTGCAGCCATGGCAAGCCAGCCAAGTCAGCGGCGTCCCCCGCGCTCCCCACGGCAAGGCACTGAACCCCAGAAGGGGGGCCCGCCAAGTTCAGCGTCAGATCCGCCCAGCCGATATTGCTGTCGCCTGGCGCACTCAGATTCAGGCGGTAATCAGGCGCACTGCCTGCAATCGTTAATTCTGTTTCACAGGCTGCCAGGTTATTGGGCTTGGCCACACTGCCGGATGGAAAGGTGAAACCCAGATTTTCAGCACTAATATTGGTGCACGTGTCTGCACTATTTTTGACAAAGGCAAAGCCGTTCCAGTACTGCGCTGTCAGCGGAACAGTCAGGGCAAGTAATTCGGATCCGACCGCATTGGAAAGGCGCAGACGACCGAAACGCAAGGGAACGCCACTCGGGCTCAGCGTTGGCAAGGCACCCGAAGCGCTTGTTTCACCGTCGCCAACGGCCGTCACAATCAGCGGAATATCACTGTCATAAGGCCCTACCAAGGAATTCGCATTGCGCACATAGGTATAGCGATCATCCGGACTCAGGCTGTAAGTCAGACTGCCTAGGGTGTTGGTCAACGTTCCCGACGACATGGATGCCGTCAGTGCCGTCTTTGTCGAGCCATCTTTTCCATTTTGAGTGGAATCGGTTGTAGGTAGGGCAATCGAGATGCCGGATGCAGTGAGTTTCTGAAAGCTGCCAACGTAATTTTTGGTAACCGTTGGGGGGGTTGAGGCATTCATTGCTTTGATGCTTAGCGACGGTATGGTTGCATAGGCAATGGGTTGGCCGGTGTAGGTGAAGCTGGTCAAGCAGGCGTTCTGCAAGCCGCCATGCGCAGCGACGGTCACCTCAAAATGATCCGGCACAAACCGGCCAAAGTAGTCCGTGGCTGCCGTATTGCCGAAATGGCAGCCGTACTTGCCAGACACCGCTGTATTTGAATAATCAACAGTGCAATCACCATTGTCGGCATCCACATCAGTAAAACTGTTATCTATAACCCCGTTGGCAGCCAATCTAAAGTAACCAACCTCGCTATATGTGAAGTTACCTGTCGCCACGCCCCCGGTGTCTGCCATACCAAAATTGCCGGCAAGGGTGCCGGTTTGATTGGCACCCGAATGCGCCGCTGCCTTGCTGGAATCGAGTGCGGGCGTGCCGTTGTAACCCGCAACGGCACTCGCCGTGAGCGTGAAGCCGGCACCGGTTTTAACGATGGGGGTGGCGCTAGCATCGCTTCCCGTCGCATCGGCATTGGCTGAAGCGGTGAGCGTGAAACCGGTGGGACGAATGGCAAAGTTGTCGGTAGAGCACCCCGTAACGCTGCCATCCGAAACCCGGCAGCGTAAGTCGCCATACGCGTTAGCCACACTCGCCGCACTGGCCGTGATGCGCCCGGCATTACCACTGGTAAATGTTTGCCCAGACCAGGCCACGCGCGCAGTGCGGCTGGCACAAGCGGTGCTGCCGCTGCCATCTACCAGCTCCACCGTCACGCTTTTATTGGCGCCGGCGGCATAGGTCGTCTCCACGGAACCATCTGCCTTGAGCGCGACAATGTCGAAATTGAACGGTGTGCCTGCCAGTTTGGTGAAAAGATGCCCCGATGAAGCATTCGCACCGACTTCGACACAGTTGAAGCTCGCTGGTGGGGACGGCGGTGGCGTGGATATTCCCGCGAGAAGCACCCCGACATCGAAATTCCCCCGTGTATCCTTTTGGAAGACTTTGTAGGTGAAGGATTGGGAAGGTGACAGCGGGGAAGTGGTGCAACTGCTGCTTCCGCTTGGCCCATCGGTGTGCGCCAACGCTGTCGATGCAGAGGAAGACACCACGCAGGCTACGGTGGCTGTGTCGTTGACATCCCCCTTGGTGGGAGACGAACCTTCGATGGGTACTTCACTACCGGCGCTGCTGGCTGCCCAGCGATAGACCACGGAACCATAGGTGGTTGAAAAATCACTCGCAGATGAGCTGGTCCAGGACAAGTTGAACTTAGAGCCGTTACGCGTCGCGTCGGTGGCAGTGGCCGAATTGGGTGACAAGTTGTCGATGCTTAGCGCACTGGTGTTGGTATCCGACCCGCTGTGGCCGGCGGGGCCGGACCAGGACGAGACCGGTGCGGTAATGGTGTAGGTGGCGCCTGGCGGGGCTGGCATGCTGACATGCACCAGTGGCGTGACGCGTACCTTGAATGTCTGCAGGGTGGTGGTTGCCGTCATGCCGATCACTGGTATGGTGATGGCACCGCTGGCAGCAGGAAAGGCGACCGAGCCCAGCACGTTATTTGTGTTATCCGTGATGGCGAGCGTATCAATGCCCAGTGGGGACGAAAGATTGACCGTTACCGAGTTGATCGGCTCTGTACCGGTATTAGTTCTCAGGGTGAATGTATTGACATCGGTGGCCAGGGCGCTTGGTGCGACAGTGGCAGCGGACGGGTCTGTGCCAGTCGCCAGCGTCGTCGTATTGGTCGGCCAGGTATCTGTCGCAGTGCTGTCGATCAGGTTGTTGTCACCATCGGCACCGGATGAAACGGTTGCGGTATTGGTCCAGACCGTACCGCTCACGACATTGACGTTCAAGGTCAATACCGGCAGCGTGCCATTCTTGGCCAGGGCGCTGCCACTATAGGTGCAGGTCACCACCTGGCCTGCGGAATTGCATGTCCAGCCGGTTCCGCTGCGCGAGGCATAGGTCAATCCGGTGGGTAGCGTGTTGGTAACGGTGATATTGGCGGCACTGATTGAGTTTGGGCCATTGTTGCCAATGGTCAGGGCGTAACTGGCGGTTGCGCCGACGATCAGGTTGCCGCTGCGCGCCATGGAAATGGTTGGGTCAGCCTGAATGGGCCGCAAGGCCAGAATATGGGTCGCCCCTGCGTCGGCGGCGGGTGGACTGGAGAAGGTCGCGGTACGCGTTCCAACCAAACCTGGCGCAGCACGCTGTTCATTGTTGATTTCAAGGCTCATGCCGAGATCCGAAATATTGGCTTCGGATTTCCAGTCGAGAATTTCTGTCATGCCAGCTGGGGGCGTCCAGGTTGCCGACGAGAGCGCCGCATGGGTGCTGACCAACAGGGTGTTGGTAGCGAGCGGGCCAATGTTTGGCGTGGTGTGACTCCGGCTGGAGGATGTTGCCTGCCCTGCCTCGATGACGATGGGGCTCGTGGTGTCGACGTTGATGAAGCTGGACAACACGCCCGCCGCACCGTTGTGGACAGGCGCCCCGCCGATGGTCCAGGTGTAATTGGTGACCGCAGCATCAGCTGCAGTCACCACGCGATAAAAGATTCCCAGACGCAAGCCGTAACCGCCGGTGCCGCCTCCAGTCTTCTGCTCGACAAGGCGGATCAGGGTCCAGCCGGCGGGCGGCGTGATCGAGGTGGTGCAACCGCCACCACTCTGGTTGCTGCAAGGACGGTAACCGATCGACGCCACCATGACATCGCCAACCGTGGTGCCGGTCGGCTTATTCATCGTAAAGGCTCCCGCTGCGGCCGAAGCGCGCCCCTGCGACGATGGCGAACGCGCTGAGATCAGTGCGGCATTGGCCTGAGCAATCAACGCTAACATCACCAGCACCGCCAATGATGCAGAAATTAAAGAGGCCAGGCACCATTTGTTGATAGTTTTCCTGGGCACTTCGTACAGCAAGGCCATGCTGATTGGCACCTGCCGAATCAGCAAGTGAGATGCTTGGAATCGCCCCGCGTTTTGGTTCATTCGCCTGACTCCACGGTGGCTCGCATCTGCCGCTCGGCATATTCCGGCAGAGTTGGCGCAGCGTTCGGGCAGGCCCCGCCGGTCGGTTGATTACAGGCAATGCTGGTTATCGCAAAAAAAGTAATCGCATTGCCCGCTTCATTTGCAGTCGTATCCACGCAGCTCACGCTGGCGGTAAAGCGGGCCAGTTGGCCTGTTAGGGTCAGGTTCTGAGTTATGTCGCCACAACCTGCGCCGGTCTGGCGAGCCGCGTAAATTCCCGCCTCCAGTCCGGCTTCAGCGGCGCGAAAGGCGCGCTCGCCCTCGATCGCCAAGGCGTCCTGTGACTGCGTCGCCATCGTCAGTTGCATCATCCAGCCGGCGAGTCCGCCCAGCACGACCAGCAGGAAGATCGCGGCAGGCAGAACGAAGCCTTGGCAGTGGCGCTCACGCATCGTTGTTCACCACCATCTCGCGATACAGCGAAACCTGTTCGGCGTTGTCGCCTTCGCTGTTTTCCAGTTGCAGCCAGAGCGTCAGTTGGCCGAGTCGCTGACTGGCGCCGGGATCGTAGAGCAGGTTGCAGGCTTTGACCCGGTTGGCAAGCAGCGCGTTGACGCCGCTACCGAAACTGGTTGGCTGCCCGGCGGTCGGCGCGCCGTAGCCGCTATAGCGCCGCAACGTGCCGTCAGCAGGGTTGCAGACATAACTGACTGGGGTGCTGATCAGGTAGAAACGGTGGTTGGGTGATTCGAATGGGAGCTTCGCGCTGGCGGTGAAGGCGAGATTGGACACCGCGCCGTTACTGGTCACCGCGCGTCGGTTGCCGCCTTGCCAGGCATCGGTATCGCTATCCAGGCCCAGGTTGTAGATCACCAGGAACAGGCTGCTGGTTGCGCTTACCGTCGGGCCAAGTACATCGAAGCTGTTGTCCGAGGCATTCGCGAAATCGAGTGTATCGCCAGCACCGGCGCCATCTGTCTGGGCTCGATAACGACCGCCATCCTCGATGGGCAGATATTCCAGATAGCAGGCTTCGCTGCCGCTGCAACTGCCAACGGTCCCGCTGGCGCTCACCACACGCACGCTATTGGGCAGCGCGGTACGGACATCGCGGGCGATTCTGAGCAAGGCGCCTTCGGCGGTGTCGGTCAGTTCGGCGCGACGAGAGGCAGCCAGATAGCCTTCCATCGGGCTGCGGATGAACACCGCGACGATGCCGGCAAGGATGCCGACCACCACCATGACGACGATCAGTTCGATCAGCGAGAAGCCAGCGGTTTGTCTGGCAGTTGCGGAGGACACGTTTTGCATGTTCAGTAATTCGCCCGGTAACCTGCCAGAACAAATTGCTCGCCCGATGGGGCCGTCACCGTGACGGTGATGCGAAACGCATCAGCCACAGGCACCGTGCCGAGCTCGCCAGACGTGATCGGGTCGACATCGACATGAACCTGATAGTTTTCCAGGCCGGTCAGCGGCGCGTTGCTCAGGGTTGTGATGCCGGTCTGGTCGTAACCATCGTAGTCGTCGATGTCATCGGCATTGGCGCGTGTTGCGCTGTTGACCGGTCCTGCCGTGTAGCCATCGGCGGTGACATCGGTTGCTGCGGAGCCAAATGGCTTGGCGCTGATTTCATCCAGCATGGCTTGTGCAATCGCCAGCGCCTGCCGGCGTATGAGTGGATCGACGCTACCCTGGTTGGCGATATCGAAAGCCTTAAGCACCACCACCAGCGCAACGCTGACGACAACGATGAACAGCACGGCTTCGATCAGGGAGACGCCCTGTTGCAAGTGGAGAGTTTTTCGTAGGTTGGGCAAAGCGCAGCGTGCCCAACATTGCAGCGGTTCGTTGGGCACGCTGCGCTTCCGCGCTTCGCCCGACATTGCCCAACCTACATTGGTTTCAATGCACATAGCCGGTCTCGGCTTCGACAGTCAGCGCCCGCGCGCTGTCGCCAGTGATGGTCAGCGTAATGTGCTGACTGGTGCTGGGCCGGCCACGGGCGTCGAAGGAAAAGCTGGAAATCGCACTGCCGTTGCTGTTTGCGCCAAGGCTGATGCCGTTGGGAACATCCAGGCGGTAGGGCGATTCTTCTCCCGACGGAGCGGGCCAAGGATTGGCGTCCGCGCAGGGGTTGCCTGCTGTCGAGCACAGTCCCAGACCATCGCTGTCAATCTGCACGGTGACAGCCTGATGGCGGGCAATCGCAAGCTTTTGGGCATAACGCAAAAATCCCGAGGCGGCATCGAAGTAACCTCGGGATTCGAAGGTGCTGGCGCTGAAAAAGCGGGGTGCCGCCATTGCGGCCAGGATGCCGGCGATGGCGATGACGCCGATCAGTTCAACCAGGGTGAAGCCTTTGGCCAGCGAAGGCATGGCGATCACCCCTATTCAGGCAGATTAATCGCAGTCAGTTGATACCGGCGCGGCACTGAAGGTTGGCGCCGCTCCAGCTGAAGCTGGCTCGGTGTACGTGATTTTGCAGGTGGTATGGGTGGCATCGACCTGAATGGTGAGGACCGTTGCAGTTGCTGCCGTAGTGGTGATGTCGTAGTCAGCCAAGCCGCCTGCCGCTACAACGATGCCACTGGTATTCGCACTTGCACCGGCGATGACATCTGGATAGCCGTAAACCAGGTTTACCGTTGCGCCTTCCATCAGGATGGATTCTCCCGAGGCAGCTGTTTTGTTGGAGACCAACGCACCAGAATGAGCAATCGCTGAAGCGGACTTGACGGCGCCTAATGCCGCCTGCATTTTCGCGACGCGCGCATCCGTCTGCAGATCATAAAACCTTGGCAACGCAACGGCGGCGAGGATGCCGAGAATCACGATGACCATGATCAGTTCAATCATGGTGAAGCCTGCTTGCAGCGGGCGTATCGGGTGAAGCGCGGAACCATTGTGTTGCTGCATGGCGATCTCCTGTAGGGAAAGTGAAGTCATTCTTGATTAAGTGGGGATTACGGCTTTACGGCTAGGAACTTGAGGTTTTAGGCTTATTTTTTCAAAGCTATTAACGTTTTGTCATGGTGGAACCCAGATCCCAGACCGGCAGGAAGACGCCAAGCGCAACCACCAGCACGATGATGCCAAGGCCGGCGATCAGGATCGGTTCGACCTGTTCGGAAAGGGTGCGGATTTCGTATTCAACTTCGCGCTGCTGCAGTTCGCCGATCTCGAGTAACAGGCGGTCCAATTCGCCGGTTTCTTCGCCGACCGCCATCATTTGCAAGACTACGGGCGTGAATACGGCTGTGGTGGTGGCGGCTCGGGTGAGTGTCTCGCCGCGTTCCACGCCGTTGCGCATTTGTTCGATGCGGCTGGCGATGAAGGCGTTGTCGACCACTTCCGCGGCATTGGTCAGGCCTTGCACGATCGGGACGCCGCTCTGATAGGTCATCGCCAGGCCCTTGGCGAAACGGGCCAAGGCGGCTTTGTGCACGATCTTGCCGGCAATGGGTGTTTTCAGGAGCCAGCGGTCCCAGCTATAGCGGCCATCCGGTGTCCGTTTCCACCAGCGCAAGGCAAGGAAAGCCAGTGCGATGGCGGCCAGCAGGAAAGGCCACCAGGCGAGGGTCCATTCCGAAAAACCGACCAGAATCTGGGTCATCAGGGGAAGGTCCGCATTCGAGCTTTTGTAAACCTTGGCGAACGCCGGAATGACAAAGACATTGATCACCCCGAGTGCAATCGCCAGCGCGGCGACAACGAAGGTCGGGTAGCGCAGCGCGCTCTTCACCCGATCGCGCATTTCTCGCTCGAATTCCAGGTGATGGAACAGGCGCATGAACACTTCATCAAGTCTGCCTGTCGATTCGCCGACGCGAACCATATTGATGAAGAAGGTGGGAAATACTTCAGCGTGTTTGCGCAGACAGACCGAAAGTTCACGCCCGGTGGTGAGCCCTTCGCGTATGTCGCCAAGCAGTTTCTGGAATGCCGGATGTGCGCTGGATTCAGCCAGTGAGGCCAGCGCTCGCAGAATCGGCACGCCCGCCTTGAGCAGGCTGGCCATCTGGCGGGCGAATAGCATGAGGTCAACTTCGCTGACCTTTTCCTCGAAATAGGTACCAAACATGGAAACCGATTCGGCTTTGCCGACCAGCGCCTTCACATCCACCGGGGTCAGGCCGGAGCGCATCAATTCATCCGCCACGGCATCGCTGGAATTACCCTCAAGGCGTCCGGTGAGCAGTTCACCGCGCGGGTTGCGCGCTTTATAGGTGAAAGAGGGCATTGGTTAGACGGTGCTTCGTAGGTTGGGCAAAGCGCAGCGTGCCCAACATTGCGACGGTTTGTTGGGCACGCTGCGCTTTGCCCAACCTACGCCGCCTCATTCATCCACCTGGTGCGTGACCCGCATGGCTTCCGCCACGCTGGTGACGCCTTCGCGCACCAGACGCAGGGCTTGGTCGCGCAAGGTCTGGCCGATCAGGCGTTGCTGGGCGGTGATGCGGAAGGCGTTGACGTCACCACGATTCAACAGGCCGGCGAGTTCGGAGTCGATTTCGAGCAATTCATAAATGCCCTGGCGACCGTGATAGCCGGTGTTGTTGCAGTGGTTGCATCCCTTGGCCTGACGCGCGTCACCCAGTTCCATGCCATCGGCGAGCGCCTGCCGCAGCCAGGCGCGTTCGTTGGCATCCAGCGTTGCCGGCGCGGCGCAGTTGGTGCACAACTTGCGCACCAGTCGCTGCGCCACAATGCCGCTCAGACTGGTCGCCAGCAGGTAGGCGGGCGCGCCCATGTCCATCAGGCGGGCGGCGGCGGATGGGGTGTCGTTGGTATGCAGCGTGGATAGCACGAGGTGGCCGGTGATTGCGGCGCGCAGCGCGATCTGCGCGGTTTCCGCGTCACGCATTTCGCCGAGCAGGATGACATCCGGGTCTTGCCGCAGGAAAGCGCGCAGCGCGCGGGCGAAGGTGAGGTCGATCTTGTCGTTGACCTGAATCTGGTTCAGGCCGGGAAGGCGGTATTCCACCGGGTCTTCGACAGTCAGAATCTTGCGTTCCGGCGAGTTCAGGTCAGCCAGTGCGGCGTAAAGCGTGGTGGTTTTGCCGGAACCGGTCGGGCCGGTGACCAGGATCAGGCCGTGCGGGCGGTGGATCAGCTTGGTGAAGCGGGCAAAATGGTCGGGCGTCATCGCCAGATCGGCGAGTCCGCTGGTACCGCTGGCGATCAGCAGACGCAAAACCGCCGATTCGCCAAACTGGGTTGGCACGGTCGACATCCGCACGTCGATGGCGCGTTGTTTAAGACGCAGAATGAAGCGGCCGTCCTGCGGCAGGCGTTTTTCCGCGATGTCCAGATCGGCCATCAGCTTCAGGCGTTGAATCAGTGCCGGACTGATCTTGCGATCGGCTTCGGTGGCGACCGACAACATGCCATCGACGCGGAAGCGAATCTGCAAGTTGCGTTCTTGCGGTTCGATATGGATGTCCGACGCGTGCACCTGCAAGGCATCTTCGAACAGGGTTTGCAACAGGCGTACAACGGGCGCTTCTTCCGCCGATTGAGTGGCCGCCAAGGCGCCGAAATCGATGACGTCCTCGCCGAGGTCGTCGGTCAGGTTGCGCGCGAGTTCGCTGATTTCCTCGGTGCGGCGGTAAACCCGGTCGATGAACTGCGCCAGCGCGCCTTCGTTCGCCACCGCGAGTTCGACCTCGCGGTTGAGGTGATTGATGATCTCGTCGAACGCAAACAGATCGGTCGGGTCGGCCATTGCGACCAGAACCCGGTTTTCACGTTGTTCCAGCACAATGGCGCGGAAGCGGCGGGCCAGTTGTTCCGGCAGCAGGCGCACAATCTCGGGCCGGACATGCACCTGGCGCAAATCGAGAAATGGAATATTGAGCTGACGCGCGATGGCGCCGGAGATTTCATCCTCGGTGACGAAACCAAGCTCGACCAGAACACGGCCAAGTTTGCGTCCGGATTGCTTCTGTTTCGCGAGCGCCTCAATAAGTTGCTCTTGCGAAATGAGCTTTTGCTGTACCAGAAGATCGCCAAGACGGATCTTCTCTGGCCGCGCCATATGCGGTCTCCAGGGTTGAATTTGGACGTAAATTAACGAGTTGCCATCGATTGCTCAAGTCATATGTTTGAAATTGTGCTGGTTGAACCTGAAATCCCGCCGAATACCGGCAATGTGATCCGCCTCACAGCCAATACCGGTTGCCGTTTGCATTTGGTCAAGCCGCTGGGTTTTGATCTGTCTGACAAGCAAATGCGCCGCGCCGGGCTGGATTACCACGAATATGCCGAACTCATCGTGCATGAAGACTGGGGCGCGTTATTAAAAGCAATTGCTGGTCGGCGACGTTTCGCGTTCACCACCAAGGCGTCGAGAAACTATGCCGAGATTGCTTTTCAAGCCGGCGATGTTCTGGTTTTTGGCCCGGAAACGCGTGGTTTGTCGGCTGCCCAGCTGGCCGAGTTCGCCGCCGATGCGCGTCTGAGATTGCCGATGTTGCCTGGCCAGCGCAGCCTGAATCTGTCCAATGCCGTCGCAGTGACGGTGTTTGAAGCCTGGCGTCAGCAAGGCTACGCCGGTGCCGACTTGCGCTGACGCGAGTCGCCCCCATGTCAGCCAAGTCGTAAATTGCATAGCGGAACCGTCATGAGTGCGCTGGAAACCTTTGAAAAAATGCTTGCCGCCGGCAAAGACAATGCCTTGCTGCGCTATTCCCTGGGAAATGAATGCATCAAGCTGGGCCGCTTGGACGATGCGCGCGTGCATCTGCAAGCCGCGCTGGCTTTCGATCCGCGTTACTCGGCGGCGTGGAAACTGCTCGGCAAGGCACACAGCGAGGCCGGTGCGTTAGTGGAAGCGCGCGAAACTTTTCGCCAGGGCATCGCCGCCGCCGAAGCCAAGGGCGACATCCAGGCGGCAAAGGAAATGGCCGTTTTCGCCAAGCGGATCGACAAGCAACTTGCGGCGGAGTGACGTAACCACCGTGACGTAAGCTCGGTCAGCGGCTACCATCTCCACATTCAGTTCAACTTGAGCAGGAGCTTCAAAATGGCACGTATGGTGCAGTGCGTAAAACTCGGCCGTGAAGCCGAAGGTATGGATTTCCCCCCGTTGCCGGGCGACCTTGGCAAACGTGTGTTCGAGAATATTTCGAAAGAAGCCTGGCAAGGCTGGATCAAGCTGCAAACCATGATCATCAATGAAAACCGTCTCAACCTGGCGGATATCCAGCATCGCAAATACCTGATGGAACAGGCCGAGAAATACTTCTTCGGCGAAGGCGTTGGCGCACCCGAGGGCTTCAAGCCACATTGATTCTGCGTGAGCGGTAAACAGTCAGCAGGGAGCCGGCAACCCCCACTCACATTTAACGTTCACCCCTTACAGCACCCCACTCCCCGCTCACCCCTTACCGCTCCCGCCATGTCAGACAAACAAACCCATTTCGGCTTCAAGACCGTCGCCGAGGAAGAAAAGGCCCACAAGGTGGCCGAGGTGTTCCATTCCGTCGCCAATCGTTACGACGCGATGAACGACTTGATGTCGATGGGCCTGCATCGGGTCTGGAAACGTTTCCTGGCTTTGCATGCGCGTATTCGCCCCGGTTTCAAGGTGCTCGATATTGCCGGCGGCACGGGCGATATCTCGCGTTTGCTGGCGCAGGAGGCCGGCCCGACTGGCGAAGTCTGGCTGACCGACATCAACGGCTCGATGTTGGGCGTTGGCCGCGATCGCATGCTGGACAAGGGCCTGATGTTGCCGGTGGCACAGTGCGATGCGGAAAAACTGCCCTTCCCGAGCGATTACTTCGATCTGGTCACGGTCGCGTTCGGTCTGCGCAACATGACACACAAGGACGTGGCATTGACGGAGATGCGCCGCGTCCTGAAACCCGGTGGCAAATTGATGGTGCTTGAGTTTTCCAAGGTCTGGAAACCGCTGGCGCCGTTGTATGACCTGTATTCGTTCCAGATGCTGCCGCGCATGGGCGAGCTGGTCACCAAGGATGCGGAAAGTTACCGCTATCTGGCCGAGTCGATCCGCATGCATCCAGACCAGGAAACCTTGAAAGGCATGATGGAGTCGGTCGGCTTCCAGCGCGTCGATTACTTCAACATGACGGTAGGCGTCGTTGCCTTGCATGTGGGGTACAAGGTCTGATCAGGTTGGTGTTGTTGAAACTTGAAATGAAAAAAGGCCACTTCTCAGTGGCCTTTTTGTTGACTGAGGCGCGTCTCAGTTCAAGCTGCGCAGCTCTACCCGACGGTTCTTCAAACGCCCTTTGGATGTCGAGTTGTCGGCAATCGGCTCGGCTTCTCCATATCCCTTGGCGCTCAGGCGGTCGGCTTCGACACCCTTGCTGACAAAGTAGTTAAGCACGGCATTTGCGCGGCGCTGGGAAAGATCCAGGTTATAGGCATCGCTGTTGGTGCTATCGGTATGGCCGGCAACTTCCACTTTCAGCGCGGGATAGCGTTTCAATGTCGCGACAGCATCATCCAGGATGGCGATGGCATCGGCGCGCAACGTGTCCTTGTTGTTGTCGAAGGTGACGCCGATCAGGTTGAACACCTGAGGCAATGAACAGCCTTTACTGTCGACGCGATCGCCAGTCGGTGTGGTCGGGCACTTGTCCATGCTATCGACGACACCGTCGCCGTCGCCGTCGGGTTCGCAACCTTGCGCATTGACCGAGCGGCCAGCCGGGGTGGTCGGGCACTTGTCGAGGGCATCGACGACGCCGTCGCCATCGCCGTCCAGTTCACAGCCTTGCGCATTGACCGAGCGGCCTGCCGGTGTGGTCGGGCACTTGTCGAGAGCATCGACGACGCCGTCGCCATCGCCGTCCAGTTCGCAGCCTTGCGCATTGACCTTGCGGCCTGCCGGGGTGGTCGGGCACTTGTCGAGGGCATCAACGACACCGTCGCCGTCGCTGTCTTTCGGCGCGGCAACCACTGCCGGTGCTGCGGCCGGCGCGGCAGCTGCGGGCTTGGCGACAACCGGTCCGGCACAGGGCGCTTCGAGAATGCCGCGGCCGGGACAGCCGATGGTCTTGAACAATTCATAACCGACAGTCATGCCGTTCGAACTCGCGCTATTGGCCGGGTTGTAATACGGCGCATCTGCGGCATGGGCATGCATCATGCCGCTGGAGATCAACGCGAGGCTGAGGCTGCTGAGAACTGAAAATTTGATACGCATTCGGAAACCCCTTTCAACTAATTGGATTGATGTCACATTTGAAGTCACATGCGCCGGCACAAATACCGAAAGTACAGGCGAGTGCCATGTCATGACGATTACTTCAATAAACCAAAAACCTTGCCCAGTAGACTGCCCGCGTATCGCGTCGGGTTGGCGCGCAACCTGCGCTCCTCTTCGCCAATACGGAAGTAGATGCCATCCAGCGCCTTCTTGTTGACATAGCGTTCGACCGTTTGCTGGTCGCTTTTGACGCCAAATTTGGAAAGTTTGCCGGCAAGGCCATTGTAAGCACTCGCGAAGTCACTCTTCTCAATAACTGATTTCACCACGGGCATCAATGTTTCGGTCAACTTGGCTTCGGTTGATTTGCGGAAGTACTCGGTTGCGGCATTGTCCCCACCGGTCAATACCGCTTTGGCGTCGTTGATGCTCATTTTACGGATGGATTCAAGCAGCAGTTCCTGCGCCTTTGGCGTTGCTGTTTCTGCGGCACGATTCATTGCCAGGATCAGGTCATCGATTTTTTGACCATAGCCGACGCTTCGCAAAAACTTTTCCGCGCGGGTGAAGTTTTTCGGCAGACCGATTTTTACGGATGGATCGCCGAAAAAACCATTTTCGCGTCCCAGTGTGGTGATGGCTTGCCGCGCTCCCTGTTCCAGACTCTCGCGCAGGGCTTTTGTGGCCTCCGGTCCGCTGACTGCAGCAAGCAGATCACTGCCGCTCGTTTCTGCCTGCGCGACTCCAACCCAGGGCAAAAGGACGAGCGCACGGACAATATTGCGACGCGTCGGGTTCATTTTTTCAATGCATCCCGGATCTCCCGCAGCAGCACAACATCTTCCGGAGTCGGCGCAGGTGCCGCCGGGGCGGCCTCTTCCTTGCGCTTGAGTGAATTGATGGCTTTGACCGCAACGAAGATGGCAAACGCGATGATCACAAAATCAACCAGGCTGTTGATGAACAAGCCGTACTTGATCAGCGGCGCACCGGCTTTTTCCGCCAATTCCATCGTGTCATACGCGGTTGAACCCAGGTTGATGTATAGCTGCTTGAAATCGACGCCGCCCATCATCGCCCCGACCATCGGCATGATGATGTCCTTGACCAGGGAATCGACGATCTTGCCAAACGCGCCACCGATCACGACGCCGACCGCCAGATCGACGACATTGCCGCGCATCGCGAAATCCTTGAACTCTTGAATGAAGCTCATGCTTTCCTCCTTGAATAAATAATGTTGAGTGTCAGTTAAAGAATGACGCTGGATGGAACCATAGTTGAAAACATCAAGCAGTGAAACAAATCACAGGCTGCGCTTCAACGGGCCTGCTGCTAGTCGCCGCTCATGCCGGCGATGGTGATACCGGTCTGACCGGCAAATTCGAGCATGCGGTTGATCGAGACGACAGCGCGGCGGCCGATGACCGGATCGATCAGAATTTCGTTGGCGCCGGTTTCCAGCACATGCAGCAGGCCTTTGAGTCCATTCATCGCCATCCAGGGGCAATGCGCGCAGGACACGCAGGTGGCGCCGACACCGCCAGTCGGCGCTTCAAGCAACGTTTTGCCGGGCGCGGCGAGTTGCATCTTGTGAAAAATGCCGTTGTCGGTGGCGACGATCAGGGTCTGCTGCGGCAATTCTGCCGCCGCGCGGATCAGCTGGGTTGTCGAACCCACCACATCCGCCAGTGCGATGACGCTGGCTGGCGATTCCGGATGTACCAGCACGGCCACATCCGGGTATTGCGCTTTCAGGTCCCGAATGCCGTCTGCCTTGAATTTTTCATGTACCACGCAGGAGCCTTGCCAGAGCAGCATGTCGGCGCCGGTGGTTTTCTGGACATAGTCGCCGAGGTAGCGGTCCGGCGCCCAGATGAGCTTCTTGCCCTGAGCATACAGGTGCGCCGCCACCTTGACCGCGATGCTCGACGTCACCACCCAGTCGGCGCGCGCTTTGACCGCCGCCGAGGTGTTCGCATAGACCACGGCGA
>JAIFLB010000017.1 GCA_020049245.1 Betaproteobacteria bacterium
CACATCAGCCATCGCGTGCATGTCACCGAATCGGTCGCCGAGGGTTTCGCAGCGGTTGTCGGCATGTCCGATCAACTGGATCGCCAACGTACCTCAACCTATCTGCGCCGGGTATTGCACCGTTATCCGCATATCCTGATGGGCGAAGCGGCGGTGAGGGTCGCGGCCGCCGATCTGCCGCTTGTGATCAACGAAATGCAGGCGGCTGGATACCCGGAATTCAAGGTTCGCGGTTTCGGCTTTGACAGCGATCGCGAGTGGACTACGGTTAGCCCGGCTCAATTTCACACACCCATCATTTATCTGGAACCAATGCCAGCCGAGTCGCGCAAGATTCTCGGCCTTGATATCGAGTCGAACACGCTGTTAAGAAACTCGCTGGCGCAATCCGAACGTGTGGGAAAACCGCTGGCGACGCATCCCTTCAATCTGGTCGAAGGACCGCGCGCCTACCTCGTGCATCGTTCTGGTCGTGCTGGCTGATCAGCTTCTGCCGCAAGCTGACATGCGCGAAGGGCGCTCGATGTTGCTCTACCACGCGGATTTTGACCGCGCCGATCCGGCTGGGCACTTGCAGCATCAAAAACCAGCCCGGCAGGATTCGCTGCAGGCGTGGCTGTTTCCGCGTTTCGAGTATGAAATGAAGCTGAACAGCGAAACCCAGCCGATGGTTCTGCACAGCGAATGGCAGCTGGGCTTTGCGGATTTCGACCAAAACTTGCTGCTCATTTTCGGTCTCGCGGCGCTATTCACGCTTTTCGTTTGCCTGGCATTCGCCCGGATATATGCAATCAATGAACAACAACGCTTTCTGGCGGAGAAACGCTTGTATCAACTCGCCCGTTTCGATGCGCTGACCGGCCTGAGCAACCGTCAGTCTTCTGTTCATGGATTTGAACGGCTTCAAAGCGATCAATGATCGTCTCGGACATGCCGCAGGCGATCATTTGCTCAAGTTGGTGGCTGGACGCCTGGGCGCCTCATTGCGCGAGGTCGATCGCCTGGCTCGCTTCGGTGGCGACGAATTTGTCATCCTGATTGAACATGTCACCGAACAACACGAAGTCAAAGTTGTCGAGGAGAAACTCATCGAAGCGATGGCCAAGCCATTTCAGCTTGATGCGCAACGGGTTGAGGTCGGCTTGAGCATCGGCATCGCGATGTTCCCGGGCGACGGCACAACCAATGAGCAGCTGCTGGAGGTTGCGGACAGACTCATGTACAGCAAGAAACGAGCCCGGCAGGCCGAAAAGCCAGGCTCGGAAAGCAAGCCCGTCTCGAATCACATCGAACCGATCAGCAGTTCTCAACCCACCAACGGTCCGGCCGTATTTGTCTGAGATATTTATCCAAGTTATCGGCCGGGTTGTCGTTTGTTGTCGTTTGATTTGCCTTCCCAACAACGGTTGCGCAACAAACGGATGTTCCTGCGACGCGGACAATAGCCAGATTCAGTTTCAACCATCGTTCCAGGGATCGACGAGCGCCAAGCCGGGGATGGCCTTGAAGTCATCGGTATTGCGCGTCGCCAGCGGCATGTTATTCGCCAGGGCAACGGCAGCGATTTGGGCATCTTGGGTGGTAATAGGACGGCCGATACGGCGACGCTCAGCGACGAGGCGGGCGAAGTGCTCGGCTGCCACCGAGTCGAACGGCAAGCAGCGCGCCGCTAAATCTTCTTCGAACATCTGTCGGGCAGCGACGGCGAGTGCGTCGCGCCGTTTTCCATCCGGCAGCAGCGCAATGCCGAGACTGATTTCGGCCTGAGTGATTGCGCTCACATGCGCCCCGCTCGACTGAGCATTGACCCAGGCAACCACGGCAGGATTGGGCTGAGGGCGCATCAATTCAGACAGTACGTTGGTGTCGAGCAAAATCATTGCCCGTCAACCTCGGCGAAGTCAGGCAGGAGTCGGTCAGGCATCCGTGACGTTTCCATTTCCAAACCACCGAGCGCGCCGAAGCGACGTTGTAGACGCGTGCCCAGGCCTTCGTTGGGCACGGACGGGTTAACCGCTTTGCGCAAAAGTTGTCGCGCTTCTTCTTCCATCGAAATGCCGTGGCGCGCAGCTTGTAAGCGAAGATTGGTCTTTGTGGTTTCGTCCAGATTTCGGATCATCAGCGTTGCCATGGGCCAGCCCCTCTTGAATGCAATGCTAGCAGTGTATGCAAACGCCAGGCTTGGCTCAACAACGCTTGATCGATGCGCGAGCGTTCATGATATTTCCGTGTTAACGGATATACATCACCGCATTGTCAGATTTTGAGACCTGACGAAGCCGCGCATCCCTTGTAATATCCGCTACCCGACAAATTCAGTCGGGTATTAACGAGAGGATGCAAACATGAGTGAACCTGTTGTCGCCGGCAAGGATCCCATCGAGGCCAACCTGGAAGCCGGAGAATATTGGTGGTGCAGTTGCGGTAGATCGAAAAAACAGCCCTATTGTGATGGCTCCCATGCCGGCACCGATTTCAAACCGATGCCGTTCAAGGTAGAAACTTTGACCCAGGTCTGGCTGTGCACTTGCAAGCACACGGCCAACCCGCCCTACTGCGATGGGGCCCACGAGTTGCTGGACTGACTCCGGCGTTGTCCGCGCCCCATGGGGTAGCGGATAATCGCAGCGAAATTTCTCGCCCCTGATCAAACCCCCATTGGAAAATTACCTACTCATCCTGATCGGCACGGTGTTCGTGAACAACATCGTGATGTCAAAGATTCTCGGCCTGTGTCCGTTCATGGGCGTGTCACGCAAGCTGGAAACCGCCATCGGCATGGGCGCGGCAACCACCTTCGTGCTGACTTTGGCTTCCGGTGCGAGTTACCTTGTCGATACCTATCTGCTTGGCCAGGATCTGGCCTACCTGCGCACCCTGTCATTCATCGTGGTGATTGCCGGCATCGTCGGGTTTACCGAGATGTTCATCAAGAAATCCTCGCCGGTGCTGTTTCGCGTACTCGGTATTTATCTGCCGTTGATCACCACCAATTGCGCCGTATTGGGCATTCCGTTGCTGAATGTGCAGGAACAGCACAATTTCCTCGAATCGCTGTTCTATGGCCTCGGCGGCGCGCTCGGCTTCAGCCTGGTGCTGGTGCTGTTTGCAGCCATGCGTGAACGACTGGAAGCCGCCGATGTGCCGAAGCCGTTTCGCGGCGTCAGTATCGCGATGATCACCGCCGGCTTGATGAGTCTGGCATTCATGGGCTTCGCTGGATTGATTCGATAGTGATCAGCGCGATTCTGGTGATGGCGGCAATTGGCCTGGTGCTTGGCGGCATCCTCGGCTGGGCTTCGATTAAATTCCGCGTCCAGGATGATCCGCTGGTCGAAAAAATCGATGCGATCCTGCCGCAGACGCAGTGCGGCCAATGCGGTTTTCCCGGTTGCAAACCCTATGCCGAAGCCATCGCCAAAGGCGAGGCGGATATCAATCAGTGCCCGCCGGGCGGCGCCGATGGCGTCAACCGCCTGGCTGAATTGCTGGGTGTCGAACCGAAGCCGCTCGGCGAAGGCCTGGAAGCGAAACCCAAGTCAGTCGCCATCATCGACGAGAACACCTGTATCGGCTGCACGCTGTGCATTCAGGCCTGCCCGGTTGATGCCATCATCGGCGCGGCGAAGCAGATGCATGTCATCGTCGCCTCGCAATGCACCGGCTGCGAACTCTGCCTGCCGCCTTGCCCGGTCGATTGCATCAGCATGCAGGTGATCAAGGAAGACGTGGTGAACTGGAAATGGCGTTATCCGATCCACATGATGAAACGCGCGGCGTAAGTCTGTAGCCATGAATCAAAAGTTGTACACCTTCAACGGCGGCGTGCATCCGGACGTCCACAAGGCCGAATCCAACGCCACGCCGATTCGCACCATGCCTTTGTCAGCGCGTTACGTCGTACCGATGCGGCAGCATATTGGCGAACCGGCGCGGCCGGTGGTGGCGGTTGGCGACCGGGTATTGCGAGGTCAGATGATCGGCGCGGCAGAAGGCTATGTCTCGACCGCAGTGCATGCGCCCACCTCGGGCCGCGTCGTCGCCATCGAGGCCTGCGCGGTGCCGCATCCTTCCGGCCTGTTTGATTTGGCGGTGGTGATCGAAGCCGATGGCGAAGATCAGGCCATCGCATATCAGCCGCTCGACTGGCGTTCGCTCGACCCTTCCGCGCTGCGCAACCGAATGCGCGACATGGGCCTGGCCGGGCTTGGCGGCGCCGTGTTTCCGAGCTACATCAAGCTGAATCCGGGCGCGCAGAAAATCCACACGCTGATTCTCAATGGCGCCGAATGCGAGCCGTGGATTACCTGCGATGACCGATTGATGCGCGAACGCGCACCGGAAATGCTGCGCGGCATCGAAATCATGCGGCATGCACTGGGCTGCCAGACGGTGCTGATCGGCATCGAAGACAACAAGCCGGAGGCGCTGGCGGCGATGCGAGCGGCTGCACCGGCAGAGATTGAAGTTGTCGCAGTGCCAACGATGTATCCCGGCGGCGGCGGCAAGCAACTGACCTACACGCTGACCGGCGTCGAAACCCCGACCGGCGGCCGCTCCACCGATGTCGGCATCCAGGTGTTCAACGTCGGCACCGCCTACAGCCTTTACCGCGCGGTGGAAATCGGCGAGCCGTTGATTTCCCGGGTGGTCACGCTGACCGGCCATGTCGCCCAGCCGGGCAATTTTGAAGTGCGCATCGGTACACCGCTGGCCGATCTGATTTCGGCCGGCGGCGGCATGCTGCCCGGTGCGAGCGGTGAAATCATCGGCGGCCCGATGATGGGCTTCGATCTGATGGATCTGGCCGCGCCAGTGACCAAGGCGGTGAACTGCCTGATCGTCAAGAATCCGAAGTTTTTCCCGATCAAGCCGATCGAACTGCCCTGCATCCGTTGCGGCGCCTGCGCCCGCGCCTGCCCAGCCGACCTGCAACCGTTCGAGATGTACTGGTACAGCCGCGCGAAAGATTTCGGCCGCGCCCAGGGCTACAACCTGTTCGACTGCATCGAATGCGGCTGCTGTTCCTACGTCTGCCCGAGCCACATTCCGCTGGTCGATTACTTCCGCTTCGCGAAGAGCGAAATCTGGGAGCGCGAACGCGAGAAACGCGCTGCCGACCTGGCCCGCAGCCGGCATGAATTCAAGGCCTTCCGACTGGAACGTGAAAAGCAGGAGAAGGCCGAGAAGTTCGCCAAAGCGGCGGAAAAGAGCAAGGCCGCCGCAAGCAGTAACGCCGACCCGACTGCACCGGCTGATCCGGACGCCGAAAAGAAGAAGGCCATCCTGCAAGCGGCGCTGGAGCGCGCTCAAAAGGCGAAGGAAAGCGTCGCACCGAAGAACACCGAAAACCTGCCGCCCCGAGTACAGAAGGAAATCGACGAAATCGAGGCGCGCCGCGCCACGGTCGAAGCCACGACGGAAACTAAAGAATGATCGGTTCGCCCTACATCCTCGGTCGCAATTCCACCTCGGCGATCATGCTCAAGGTGATGCTGGCGCTGATTCCCGGCATCGTCGCGCATGCCTGGCTGTTCGGCCCCGGCATCTGGGTCAGCCTGTTTCTTTGCAGCGCCTTCGCAATCGTTTTCGAAGCCTTGCTGCTGTTGATGCGCGGCCTGCCGCTAAAACCCTTTCTGAGTGACAACTCCGCGCTGCTGACCGCCTGGTTGTTGGCGCTGTCGCTGCCGACGCTGGCGCCCTGGTGGCTGTATGCCATCGGCATGCTGTTCGCGATTGTGGTGGCCAAGCAACTTTATGGCGGCCTCGGCCAGAACCTGTTCAACCCGGCGATGATTGGTTACGCGGCGTTGATCGTCAGTTTCCCGGTCAACATGACGCAATGGGCGGCGCCCGTCGGCCTCGCCGACCACGCGCTGACCTTGCTGGACGCTTTCGATGTGGTATTCGCCGGGCAGGGCTCGATCAGCGCCGACGCGTATACCTCGGCGACCGTGCTGGATACCTGGAAAACCCAGGCCCGCCTGGGTACACCGAGTGAATCCATCCTCAGCCAGCCGATCTTCGGCTGGGCCGGAGGTCAGGGGCACGAAATCGTCGCACTGATGTACCTCGCCGGCGGTCTGCTGCTGCTCAGCCTCAAGCTGATCACCTGGCACATCCCGCTGGCCTTCCTGGCCGGCCTGGCCGCGACCGCCGGCGTGCTGCACCTGATCGACCCGACGCAACACGCCAGCCCGCTGCTGCACCTGTTCTCCGGTGGCGCCATGCTGGGTGCGTTCTTCATCGCCACCGACCCGGTCACCGCCGCCTCAACGCCGCGCGGCAAGTTGATCTACGCCGGCATGGCCGGCTTGTTGACGGCGATCATCCGCGCCTTTGGCGGCTATCCGGATGGCGTCGCCTTCGCGGTACTGCTGATGAATGTGTGTGTGCCGTTCATCGATACCTACACGCAGCCGCGCGTGTTTGGGCATCACCCCGGCCACAGCAAAGGCCGCAAGTCATGACTCCGGCCATACGCGAAACCCTGTCGACAGCGCTGACGCTGCTGGTGTTTTCGGTGGTCGGCGCCGGCCTGCTTTCCGGCGCATTCACGCTGACGCGCCCGACCATCGAGCGCAGCGAACAGACCGAAAAACTTGCGCTGGTCTCGCAAACCCTGCCTGCCGGCAGCTTCGACAACGACCTGATCGGCGAGGCCCGCGTGTTGCCAGCCGATGCGCTACTCGGCCTCAAGCGTCCCGGCCAGGCTTACGTCGCGCGCAAGAACGGCGTCGTCAGTGCGGTCGTCCTCGAAGCCATCGCGCCGGACGGTTATTCCGGCCAGATTCGTCTGCTGATCGGCATTCATGCCAATGGAAGCATCGCCGGCGTGCGCGTCACCGCGCACAAGGAAACGCCGGGTCTCGGCGATTACATCGAGATTGCGCGCAACGCCTGGATCAACCAGTTCGTCGGCAAGAGCCTGGGCGCGCCGGCCGACGCGGACTGGAAAGTGCGCAAGGACGGTGGCGTTTTCGATTACCTGGCCGGCGCCACGATCACGCCGCGCGCGGTGATCAAAGCCGTCAACAAGGCATTGCATTACTTCGCCGCGCACCAGGCCGAACTGCTCGCACCGCAACCGGAGAAACGCCATGTCCAGCCCTGAAGCTGCCACGTTGCCAAACTCAGCGCCACTATCAACACCCGGATCAGCGCCAGAACTTGCCGCGCCGCGCGCGGGTTTCCTGTCACAGGAATCGCGCGACATCATCGTCAAAGGCCTGTGGACGCAGAACCCCGGCGTCGTGCAACTGCTGGGTCTATGCCCGTTGTTGGCGATCAGCAACAACGTGGTCAACGCGCTCTCGCTGGGCCTGGCGACCACGCTGGTGATGGCGATGTCGAGTGGGTCGGTAGCGCTGGTACGCAATTTCATCCCGCACGAAATTCGCATCCCTGCTTTTGTGCTGATCATCGCCGTGCTGGTGACCATGGTTGAGCTGGCCATGCACGCCTGGGTGCCGGCGCTGTACATCGTGCTCGGCGTTTTCCTGCCGCTGATCACCACCAACTGCATTGTGCTGGCGCGCGTCGAAGCCTTTGCCTCGAAGCGCTCCACTTCGCATTCCGTCCTCGATGCCACCATGATGGGCCTCGGTCTCACCGCCGTGCTGGTGGTGCTGGGCGGCGTAAGAGAAGCGATCGGCAAAGGCACGCTGTTCTCCGGCATTGATCTGGCGTTGGGCCCAGTTGCCAAAGGCTGGGTGATTCCCCTCGCCCACGATTACAACGGCTTTCTGCTGGCCATTCTGCCGCCCGGCGCCTTCATCGGCCTCGGCCTGCTGATCGCCTTGCGCAACCGTCTGATGATGCGCGACAACGGCTGATCGCGCCGCGCCAGAATCAGCAATGAACGCCCAGCGACGCCGTGAAATCTTTCAACGCCTGCAAGCGGCGAATCCACACCCGACGACCGAACTGGTCCATCGCTCTGCGTTCGAGTTGCTGATTGCCGTGATGCTGTCGGCGCAAGCTACCGACAAGAGCGTCAATATCGCCACCGCCACGTTGTTCCCGGTGGCCGATACGCCGGAAAAAATGCTCTCTCTCGGCGAGGATGGCCTGAAGCAGCACATCCGCAGCATCGGCTTGTATCCGACCAAGGCGAAAAACGTCATCGCCACCTGCCAGATCCTGCTCGACAAGCACGCCGGCGAGGTGCCGCACGACCGTGAATCGCTGGAAGCGCTGCCCGGTGTCGGCCGCAAGACCGCGAACGTGATACTCAACACTGCGTTTGGTGAGCCGACCATTGCCGTCGATACGCATATTTTCCGCGTCGCCAACCGCACCGGCCTGGCGCCGGGAAAGAACGTGGAGGAAGTCGAAGCCAAACTTCTGCGCCATGTGCCGGCCGAATTCAAGCTGGATGCGCATCACTGGCTGATTCTGCTCGGCCGCTATGTCTGCAAGGCGCGCAAGCCGGAATGCGCCGCTTGCGTGATTCGCGACCTGTGCGACTTCAAGGACAAGACGGCATGAGGACTGGGGAATGAAAGCCGCGTCTGGCCTCGCGCAGGGACGCCGCGTCGATGTCGAACTGGCCGCGCAAGCCGTGCGCATGGCGATGCAAAAAGCCGAACTCGACATCGCGCAATCGGTCGTGTTGTACCTGAGCAGTGATTTTGCGCATGAACCGCAAGCCGCGATCGCCGCCGCCGCGCGCGCCGGCCAGTGCACCCAGGTCGTCGGTTGCACGGCCGCCGGCCTGTTCAACGAAACCGACTGGGTGCTCGACGCCCCCGCCGCCGCCGCGCTGGTGCTGGGCGATGGCGCCAGCCTGCAAACCATCCAGGCCGACGCGGCGCCCGTGCTGACTTACTGCGCCCCCAACGCGCTCGACTTCACCTGGCTGCAGTCCGGCCCGCCCCGTTTTGGCGGTGTCTCCGGCGATGCCACCGGCCAGGGCCCGTTTTCGGTCTGGCAGAGTGGTCGTGTGCAGACCGATGGCCGTTGCGGTCTATCAGTCCAAGGCGCGCAACTGAGGGTCGATTTTTCCCAGGGCATTTATCCGCTGACCCACCCAGCCCGCCTCGACAAGGTTGCCGGCCATGATGTGCAGATTATTGGCGGCATCAAGGCGCTGGTCAGCCTGGCGCATGAACTGCCGCTCAGCGTGCGCGCACCGGAGCGCATCCCGACGCATCTGCTGATGGCCGGCATTCCTTATGGTGATCCGGTCAATGCCGTCGCCGAAGGCCGATTCCATCTGCTGCCGGTGATCGCGGTGAACAGCGATGATCAATCGGTCACCATCGCCAACCAGCTGCAAACCGGCACACACATGTTCTGGGCGCTGCGCAAGCCGAAAGCTGCGGCCGACGACATGGCAGCGATGCTGACCCGAATGACCGCGAACACAACGGAAAAACCCCAGTTCGGGCTGATGTTTCCCTGCATGGGACGCGGTCCGATGTTCTATGGCGGCGAGGATCGCGATCAGAAAATCCTCGCCGAACGTTATCCCGGCCTGCCATTCATCGGTTTTTATGGCAACGGCGAGATCGCCCATTTCGATGGCGCCAACCGGCTGCTGCAATACAGCACCGTGCTGGCGCTTGGCTACGCCTGCTGAAAACGAACAAGCCACCATGTTCAATCCCAGCCGCGACCAGGTGCGAGACTTCTTCTTCAGTGCCTGGCATAAATTTAATAGCAGGCAGACGCTGACCGATCTTGAGAAAATTGCCGTCGAACATATCACCCGGCACCCTGAATACCACGCCATCCTGGCGCAACCCGAGCGTTACCAACACCAGGAATGGCGGCCTGAAGCGGGCGAAACGAATCCTTTTCTGCACCTTTCCATGCACCTTTCGATCAGTGAACAACTTTCCATCGACCAGCCCGCCGGCGTCAAAATGCGCTATCTCGCGCTCGCCGAACAGCTGGGCGACGAACACGCCGCACAACATGAAGTCATGGATTGCCTGGCGGAAATGATCTGGCAAGCACAACGCAACAACCAGCCGCCGGACGCGCTGGCCTACCTTGAATGTCTGGACAAGAAATGTCTTTCCTGAAAAACCTGAAACTCGAACGTTTCGACAACTTCCTCGCCTGTAACCTTTGGCTCTATCAGTTTTTGCCGTTCCTGAAATGGCAACACCGGGTCAATCGCGACAGCCTCAAGGCCGACGGCATCGCCGGCTTCACCGGCGCCTTGATCGTGCTGCCGCAGGCGGTCGCTTTCGCCACCATCGCTGGCCTGCCGCCGGAATACGGCCTCTATGCGGCCATGGTGCCGACCATCATCGCCGCCCTGTTCGGTTCCAGCTGGCATCTGGTTTCCGGCCCGACCACCGCGATTTCCATCGTCGTCTTCGCGTCTGTGTCGCCGTATGCCGAGCCGGGTTCGCCCGAATTCATCGGCATGGTGCTCACCCTCACCTTCCTCACCGGCCTGTTCCAGTTGCTGATGGGCCTGGCCAAGATGGGTGCGCTGGTGAATTTCATCTCGCATACCGTGGTGATCGGCTTCACCGCCGGCGCGGCCTTGCTGATCGCCGCCAGCCAGGTGAAGAATTTCTTCGGCCTCGACATCGAACGCGGCGCGCCGGCGTATGAAGTGGTGCGCCAACTGCTGATCCAGATCGGCGACATCAACCCGTACATCGTCACTGTCGCCGTGGTGTCGTTGATCTCCGGCTTGCTGGCGCGCAAATACCTGAAACAGGTGCCCTACATGATCGTAGCCATGGTGATCGGCGGTATCGTCGCGGCCATGCTGGATCGCACCTTCGGCAATGCGATCACCCAGATCAAGACGGTCGGCGCCCTCTCCGCCAGCCTGCCGCCGCTGTCGATGCCGGACTTCTCGCTCGCCACCCTGAAAGTCACTTTCTTCTCGGCATTGGCAGTAACCGTGCTGGCGCTGACCGAGGCGGTATCCATCTCGCGCTCGATCGCGATCAAATCCGAGCAGCACATCAACGGCAATCAGGAATTCATCGGCCAGGGTTTATCGAATCTGTTCGGCAGCTTCTTCTCCAGCTACGCCTCCAGCGGCTCGTTCAACCGCAGCGGCGTCAACTACGAATCCGGCGCCCGCACACCACTGGCGGCGGTGTTTTCGTCACTGATCCTGCTTATCGTGTTGTTCCTGGTCGCGCCGCTGGCGGCGCACCTGCCGATTCCGTCAATGGCCGCCGTGCTGTTCCTGGTCGCCTGGAACCTGATCGACTTCCACCACATTAGCGCCATCCTCAAAGCGCACCGCGAGGAAGCCGTCGTGCTGGGGGTCAGCTTCTTCGGCACCGTGATCGATCTCGAAAAGGGCATTTTCATCGGCATCGTCACTTCGCTGATCTTCTACCTGTCGCGCACCTCCAAGCCCGCTATCCGCTCGCTGGTGCCTGATGCGCGCGATGTCGACAACCCGCGCCGAAAATTCATCGTTGAAACCGGCGCCGAACCGGATTGCCCGCAACTCAAACTGCTGCGCCTGGAAGGCTCGATCTTCTTTGGCGCGATCGAACACATTCAACAAATCTTCGTCGCCGTCGATGAACATGTGCCAAGCCAGAAAAGCCTGTTGCTGTTCTCCAAAGGCATCAACAACATCGACCTGGCTGGCGCCGAAATGCTGGCGCATGAAGCCGTGCGCCGACGCAAACTCGGCGGTGCGCTGTATCTCTGTGGTGTCCGGGAAGCCACCTGCAGCATGCTGAAAAAGGGCGGCTACGAAGCAGACATCGGCGCCAGTAACGTGTTCAGCCAAAAACCGGACGCCATCGCAGGCATCTACCCTCGGCTGGATAGCGAAATCTGCCGCACCTGCAAATCGCGCATCTTCCGCGAGTGCCGGATACAGTTGCCGAATGGCGAAGCGCGCCCGGCCGAGGAAGTGACGCCACTCCCCGATGTGGCAAATACCGCGAATAACGGGTTCATTCGGCTTGGCGAAATCGTCACCCGCACCGGCGACGACGGCACCACCGGCCTCGCCGACGGCACGCGCCTGCCCAAGTTTGCGCCGCGCATCGAAGCGATCGGCACGGTGGATGAATTGAACAGCCAGATCGGCGTTCTCATCGACACCGC
Organism: Betaproteobacteria bacterium; assembly: GCA_020049245.1. GTDB lineage: Bacteria > Pseudomonadota > Gammaproteobacteria > Burkholderiales > Thiobacillaceae > PFJX01. The sequence continues at coordinate 12,052 of JAIFLB010000017.1, forward strand.
CATGTCAGAGGAAAACCGCGTCCTGCTGCGCGAAATCCAGCACGACCTGTTCAACCTGGGCGCTGAACTGGCCTGGCCAGAGGTCTCGCAAATTCTGGAAGAACACGTCCTCAACCTTGACCAGACCCTGGCCCGCCTCAACGCCGGACTGCCGCCGCTGACCGAATTCGTCCTCCCCGGCGGCACCCCCGCCGCCGCCCAGGCCCATGTCTGTCGCACCGTCTGCCGACGCGCCGAGCGCCGCCTGATCCTGCTGGCGGAAACAGAACTGCTGTCACCCAAACTTGGCCAATACCTCAATCGCCTGTCTGATTTGCTGTTTGTGCTTTCGCGCAGAATCAACCGCAACGCCGGGCAACAAGAACCGGTCTGGCGTGGGCCGATGTCGCGTTGAATTTTTTTCGTTGATGGATGTAGGGCGGCGCTCGATCAGGTCGAGCACCCGATCCGCTCGCGCAGGCTATCCAGGGCGACTTGATCGCCGCGCACACGAAAGAACGCGCCATCATCTTCAGCCCGCTCCGCCAGCACCTCGCAGCTGGCAAATAACTCACCACGCAGTTGCTGAGCAGACCAGGGTAGGAAAAGCTCGGTCTCGACCAGATCGCGCTGGAAAAACGCAACGATCGCCCGGTGCAATTTCGCGACGTCGTCCGGCCGGCGAGCGCTCATCACGATGCAATCGGGATAGCGAGCCAGAAGTTCGGCTTCGCGTTCAGCTTGCGCCGCCATATTGTCATGATGAACGCCATGATGATCGCCGGGATGCTCGCCGACTTTATCGATCTTGTTGAACACGCGGATGCGCGGCACGTCCTGCGCGCCGATCTCGTTCAGCACCTGGTTGGTGGTTTCCAGTTGACGTTCAAAGCCGGCATCGCTGGCATCGATGACATGCAGCAGCAGCGAGGCATCCAGCGCCTCCTCCAGCGTTGACTTGAACGATGCGACCAGCCCGTGCGGCAGATTCTTGATGAAGCCCACCGTATCGCTGACCAACACGCGCGGGATGCTTTCTGGATGCAGGCTGCGCACGGTGGTATCCAGTGTGGCGAAGAGTTTGTCGGCCACCAGCACCTCGCTGCCGGTGAGCGCGCGCATCAGCGTCGACTTGCCGGCGTTGGTGTAGCCAACCAGCGCCACGCTGGCGAGTGCCTGGTTGCTCAAACGCCGAGCCCGCTGCGTCTTGCGCTCAAGTTCCAGCGCAACGATTTCTTTCTGCAGATCAGAGATGCGGTCGCGATTTTTGCGTTTATCCAGCTCGGTGTGCGACTCGCCGGCGCCACGCCCACCGGTGCCGCTGCGCTGCCTCCCTTGCGGACCCGCCAGTTTCGCCGCCTCACGCAGGCGCGGCGCCATGTAGCCCAAACGGGCGATTTCCACCTGCGCGCGGGCGGCGGGGGAACGTGCGTGGCGGTGAAATATCTCCAGAATCACCATGGTGCGATCCATCACCTGGCAGCCCACCTCCTTTTCCAGGTTGCGCGCCTGCGAAGGTGATATCTCGTGATCAATGAACAGCGCTTCAATCGGAACCGGCGAGACGGCGACGGCCTCGTAGTTGAGTGCGTCCTTGTCGCCCAAGTCCTTGTCGCCCGAGTCCTTCACCGCGTCCTGGTCCTGAGCATCGCCAAGCAACGTATCGTCGTCAGCCAGGATATTCACGAAGCGGCGGATTTCCTGCCGCTTGCCAATGCCGAAATAAGCCACCCTGTCAAAACCGTTGCGTTTTTGCATGAACGCGCGGGTAACCGTAAATCCAAGTGTTTTGGCGAGCTCGCGCAGTTCAGTCAGTGACGCCGCGAACTCGACATCGCTGACGCCGGGTAGCTGCACCGACGCCACGATGGCGTACCGGCGCTGATCTTTGGCTTCTGTTTTTGCTTCCTTTTGCATACGGCTTTTGCTTCTGTTGAATGGGCGGGGGCAGATAGTACCCGCCAACTGGATCGGCTCTTCGCTTGGGCTTGCCAAGGATGATTTGTTTACGAGTCCAACTCGGGCACCACCCAACCCAGTTCTCGATGTATCGCCAGATGTCGCGGCGTCCAGGAATGCAATGTTTTGGCGACGAAATTGTGGCGGGCGACGTGGTAGCTGGGGTCGAAACCGTAGAAATTCCGCTGCATCTGCTTGAGTTCTTCGGCGCGGTAAACCGCCAGAGGTTTCAGGCTTTCATCCGCCGCCCGCCGCTGGCGCTTGGCGGCGATCCGATCGGCGAAATCGCCGCTGGCCGCGAGGGCTTCGGCCCGCTGTCCGACTAGCTGTTCAAAATCGGCCAGAGTTTGACCCAAACCCACATCACCCAAACCCTCGTCGCCAAAACCTGCATCGACAAAGCCGATTGCGGCCGCTTCGACGGCGCCCATCGGCAGGCGCCGCCGCATGATGTCTTTTGCAGCGGCCGTACCGACTCGACGTGGCAGTAGATAGCTCCAGAATTCCGAGCCGTGCAGGTTGCCCATGTTCTTGTAATGCGGGTTGAGCACAATGCCGCGCCGGGCCCAGACGAAATCGGCGGCCAGGGCCAGGAATGCGCCGCCAGCGCCGGCATTGCCGCGCAATGCGCTGACCGTCAGATGGCTTTGGGTTTCGATGATCGCCTGGCATAAATCGTCCATCGCGTTGATGTTGCGCCAGGATTCGTCGGGCGCGCTGGCGGCAGCTTCGATCCGGTTGAGGTCGAGGCCGTTGCTGAAGAAGTCCGCGCCACCTTGCAGCACGATGACCTTGGTCGGCCGCTGCGTAGCCGCCAGATACGCGGCGAGGAGCCTTTCGCATGCCGCTGTGCCCATCGCGCCGTTATAGAAATCGAAGCTTAAATAGCCGACCGCGCCGGCTTCCCGATATTCGATCGCGTCCGATGTTGCGTCCGATGTTGTTTCAAGTTCAGGCAGCTCAGATGCTTCCGGGAAGGCGATGCAGGTCGGCAGTTTGATTCCGCCATCGATCCGTTTGACATGGCCAATCCAGACCGCGCCATCCAGCGTCGCCCGCACGATGCCCTCGCCGGCGCGGCCAAGAATGTCGCCCGGCGTAGCAACGCCAGCCATCACTGCCGGGAAAGCTTTGGCATTGAACAACTGACATTCCTGATCGAACAATCGATCACGCACGCCCGGAAAACCATCGCCGCAACGCAGTTTGGCCAGCACGCGATGGATGTCGTCATGCCGCCAATCGATGTGGCGGTCGGCTTGCTTCATTAGCGGATGCATCGGCCGCAAGACTTGCGCTTGCGGCTGCCAGCCACCGGCGGCGTAATCCGGCAAGCGATCGATGGCGCTGAATACCGCGCGCACCGCCGCTTCGGTGACTTCATTGCGATACAGGCTGGACTTCATCGCCGGCCGCATGGCAAAGGTTTCCGCTGCCCAGACCGGGCCGGCATCCATTTCCGCTTCCGCCTGCAGCAGCGTCACGCCCCACTCGGCAGCGCCGTTCAGGATCGCCCAGTCGAGCGCCGATGGACCGCGATCGCCGACGATGCCGGGATGCACGATCAGACAAAGGTGGTTTCGCCAGACCGATTCCGGAATCGCCCGGCGCAAATAAGGCGCCAGGATCAGATGCGGCCGGAACAAGGCGACGGCTTCCTCGGTCACTGTGTCGTTGATGTC
>JAIFLB010000091.1 GCA_020049245.1 Betaproteobacteria bacterium
GATGTTCGGTACCTACCGTGAACAGGCGCGCGCCGGCCAGGTAGGCATGACCATCGGCATCCGCGATTTCACCGACCCGCAGGAAGTCGACCGGCTCGACGGCATGCTGCTGTTGCCGTTCAAGGGCGAGGTCAGCGACTACGCGATCAACCGGCGCAACTATTCGGATCAGGTGCCGCGATGACTAGGAACCTGATGCGCATCATTCTTGGCCTGATCCTGCTCGCCGCCGTGGCGACCGCCATCGCGCAGCGCGACCAGTTCGACGCCGCCGCGCTGCAAGCCTGGGTCGAAGGCGCGGGTGCGGCTGGGCCGCTTCTGTTCATGCTGGCCTACGCGCTGGCCACCGTGTTGTTCCTGCCCGGCTCGGTGCTGACGCTGGCCGGCGGCGCGCTGTTCGGGCCACTGTGGGGCACGCTGTGGAATCTGACCGGCGCAACGCTGGGCGCCGCGCTCGCCTTCCTGATCGCGCGCTACCTCGGCGCCGACTGGGTGACGCGACGCGCCGGCGCACGCCTGGCGCGGCTGAATGACGGGGTCAGCGCGGAAGGCTGGCGCTTCGTCGCCTTCACACGTTTGGTGCCGGTGTTTCCGTTCAATCTGCTGAATTACGCGCTCGGCCTGACACGGATTCCGTTCGTCGCCTATGTGCTGGCGACCTGGATCTTCATGTTGCCTGGCGCCATCGCCTATACCTGGCTGGGCCATGCCGGACGCGAAGCACTGAGCGGCGGCGAAGGACTGATCCGCAACAGCCTGATTGCGCTGGCGCTGCTCGCTGCCGTCACCTTCCTGCCACGCCTGGTACGCAAACTGCGAGAAAAACCGATGTTGCCCATCGAGTCGCTGAAACAACAGCTCGATGCCGGCGACGACGTGTTGTTGCTCGATGTGCGTCCGGCCGCCGATTTCACTGGCGAGCAAGGCCACATCGCCGGCGCGCGCAGCCTGCCGCTGGAGGCGTTGCCGGCGCAACTCGCCGAACTCGAAGATGATAAGCAACGGCCGATCCGCCTGGTCTGTCGCACCGACCGCCGTTCCGCCCAGGCCGCTCGACTGCTCACAGAAGCTGGTTACACAAACGTCGGCGTCATTCAGGGCGGCATGACCGCATGGCATGCCAAAGGCTGGCCGGTGACACGGTGAATGAACATCTGCGCATCTGGTTCGCATGGCCCATGGCCGCCGACATAGCTGATGTTGTAACTTGCGCTACCCCTCGCTCGACGGGTGTTTCATAAGCAAGTTAACGTCGATCGTTCGCTTTCAATCCCAGTCTCGAAAACCTTGAAGGAATCCAAAATGTCAAAATTTCTGAGCTGTCTGTTGCTTGCCGTCGCCATCATTTCCGCTCCGGCCCAGGCCTCGGAGAATCCTGCAGTGGCGGATGCTGTCGAGGGCTATATGGACTTCACCGAGTATGGCTCCAGCATCATCTGGCCGGAACAGATTCCGGCAGAAGACTGGAAGAAGATCACCGTCATCGATGCCCGCGATCCTGCCCAGTTCGCCAAGGAACACATCCCCGGCGCGATCAACATCGAATGGCGCAAGATTCCCGGCCGGCGCGCGGAAATCACCAAAGACCACATGGTGGTGATCTACTGCAACACCGGTTCGTTGTCGGCGCAGTCGGTATTCGCCATGCGCCTGATGGGCTGGGACAACGTCAAGGTACTGCAGGACGGCATCGAAGGCTGGAAGCGAAAAGGCGGCTTCGAAGCCAACGCCCGCGCCAGCCAGACGGCCGGACATTGATCCCTGGCAGGTATTCCTTTTATGGCTTCAGCGCCGCTTCGATCAAGCCGCCAACCGCTGCCAGATTCTTGTTGAACTCCGGGTCAAGCGCGTGCCGGCCAGTCAGGTAGTCCGGGCTGTTCCAGGTCAATTGAACCTGGCCTTGAGCGTCCTGCCAGGCCAGCGCCTTCATCGGCAGGTCGAGGCCGATACTCTGATTGGCCCGCATCAGCGGTGTGCCTGCTTTCGGGTTGCCGAAAATCAGCAACTCAGTCGGGCGCAGGCTCAAACCGGCACTTTGCGCTTCGGCAGCATGGTCGATGCGGGCGAATATTTTGACGCCCTTGGCCTTCAACACCGCTTCCAGTCGATCCAGCGTGGCCGCGACCGAATACGGGCTGACCCGGCTGACCAGACCGCTGCTGTCAGCTGCCTGGGCGGATATCGAGGTAGCAACGGGGGCGATGGCGAACAGCATGACGGCTAACAGATGCTTCATGGTATTTCTCCAGTTGGGAAGGCAGGGGATATTTCAGTGCGCTGACGGCGTCGGATTTGAGAAAACGCCCAAAAGTTGCAGTCATCAGGCATTAATCGACGTGCTTGATCATAATGCCGCAATACTTGCGCAACTGACTGCCTTCGACTTTTGATCACCTGCCCACTTCCCGCAAAGATGCCGCGATGACTGACAACACCCTGGGATCACCCGACACCTGGCTGGATGAGCATGGCGCGGCGCTCTACAAATACGCGCTGATTCAGACACGGGATCAACATAAGGCCGAAGAAGCGGTACAGGAAACCCTGCTTGCCGCCTTGCAGGGACGTGACCGCTACGCTGGCGGCGCATCGGCGCGGACTTGGCTGATCGGCATCCTGAAGCACAAGATCATCGATATGTTTCGCCACGATGCGCGTGAGGTGCAACTGGAAAGCCCCGATGAAGAGACATATCTTGACGAGGACGAGATCGATGCCATGTTCATTCCGGATGGACACTGGCGCGTCAAAACCGCTGAATGGGGCAACCCGGAAGATCTGCTCGAGCGCGGCCAATTCATGGAAATTCTGCAACGTTGCCTGGATGCCCTGCCACCGCGTTTGGCGCGACTTTTCATGCTGCGCGAAGTGATGGAAGAAGATTCAGAAAATATTTGTCAGGAATTGGCGATTACGCCGACCAACCTGTGGACGATGCTGTATCGGGCCCGTTTGGGGCTCCGGCAATGTCTCGACAGGAACTGGGTCGGCAACGCAGTGCATGCGACCGCCCGGGGGTGAATGAATATGCTGACATGCAAGGATGCAAGCCATCTGGTCTCGGAAAACCTGGAACGCCGATTAAGCTTCCGGGAGCGATGGGGTCTCAGGATGCATCTCTGGATCTGCGTCAATTGCCGGCGTTTCGAGCGGCAAATGAACTTCATGCACGCTGCGCTGCGAACGCTGGGCAAGCGGGCCGAAGTTGCCGACGACAGCGCAGAATTCCCCCCCGAGGCGCGTGAGCGGATTCGAAAGGCTCTGGCCGAGCGAATCGATCACGATCACACGCACTGAATCGCCCCGGTTCTCCGAGACCATCGTCATTAACCGCCCATCCGGGCTTATGACATGACCTTAGGAGACACACATGAACGCACGTAAAACCCATCTGACCATCGCCCTTGCCGCAACCATTGGCGCCGTTGCCGGCCTTGCCGGTTATGCCCAGGCTGCAAGCAGCAACCCGTTTGCCATGCAAAGCCTGAACAACGGCTATATGGTTGCTGGCGCTGATGCCAAAGCCAAGGAAGGCAAATGCGGCGAAGGTAAGTGTGGTGGCAATAAAGCTAAAACCGAAGCTAAAACCAAGGAAGGCAAGTGTGGCGAAGGTAAGTGCGGCGGCGATAAAGCTAAAACCGAAGCCAAAGCCAAGGAAGGGAAATGTGGCGAAGGCAAATGCGGCGGCAGCAAAGCTAAAACCGAGGCCAAAACCAAGGAAGGCAAGTGTGGCGAAGGAAAGTGCGGCGGCAAGAAGTAAGCCACTCGTAGTCCGACCATGCAGTGAATTTTCATTGCATGGCCGGGTCTCGGCTTGAGGCGGGAACGCATCCCCAACCTAAAGACCATCGCCCCGCAGAGATCGGCTTCTTCCGACTCGCCCGGTAACACAGAGAGGGCTCCATTCGTTTGGACAGAAAATCTTTAACTCATTGATATAAAGAGCTATGCTGGAACTGTAATTTTTCTTCAGACATCATTTGCCCTGAACTGACGAGCATTCATCTTCGAAACGTTCAGTGCATAGTCGGTAAGGAGTTGAATCATGGAAGTTTCAGCAGCAGGTTCGCAATTACTTGCCGCCACGGCGGCCGTTCCACAAGCGATTACGCAGCCGCAAGAGCAATTGGCGCGTAACTTGCGGAGCGTGAGAGAACGTGACGAGGCAACCCGCACAAATGATCAAGTGACCTTGAGTGGCGCTTCACGTCAGGTAACCGCTCGAGAGACTGAGCGCGTTGTCCCGCAAAGCGAAGTGACCGCAACAGCTGACAAATCTGGCGAATCTGACCGGGTTGAACAGGTTCGCCAAAATCAGATTGAATCTCAAAGGAATGAACAACCCGTGTCACGTTCAGTGGCGCGAGCATTGGAGAACTACACCCAGGCTGCATCTTTGGGCGGCTGAGTTGGCTATCTGACACATCAGCATCATGGAAATTAGCGCTTCCACTTCCGCTTACTTGCCACCACAGATCAATGAATCTCGGGTAGCCAGGAAGGAGATGCGTGAAATTCCCACCCCGCGTGAGCGCGCGGCAGGGCTTAACAAGGAAGATAAAACGGCACAGCCAGCCGCTTACCCCGTTACCGAATCTGAAAACCTGGATGCCCGGCAGACCGCCGCTACAAATCAAGTCCGAGTTACGGGTAACGCCGCCAGTGAGCGCGAAAGACGGGCTGAGCTCAAGAGCGAAGAAAGACAACAACTACAAATCCAACAAGCTGCCGCTCCCGCTGGCGGCAAAATCAAGTTGGACGTTGAGGATGGAAATCGCGTACTTCAGGTTTATGACAGCAAGGACATCTTGATCTATCAACTGCCGCCGAAAGGGGCGCTGATGCTGATCAAGGCACAGGAAAACGCGCAGCAATCCCAGGTTCAAACCAGCGCCTGAGCTGACTTTACGTCAGCGGCATCAACTACCTGTCGTGTCAGCATCGTCCGAAACGTGTTCGCCTCATACAATGGCGACCATGCCTGACACTTCTCCCCCGCCGTACGCACAACTCACGCCGGATACTGTTCTGGATGCACTGGATCACATTGGTTTGAGAACCGATGGACGCCTGTTGGCCCTGAACAGCTTTGAAAATCGGGTTTATCAAGTCGGGCAGGAGGACGGGCCCCCGGTTGTCGCCAAGTTTTATCGGCCTGAGCGCTGGTCTGATGCGGCGATTCTTGAAGAGCATGCCTTCACACTCGAGCTCGCCAGCCGCGAAATTCCTGTCGTACCCCCGTTGATCCTTGCCGATCAATCGAGTCTGCAAAAGCATCTGGGGTTTCGATTCGCGATCTATCCAAGGCGCGGTGGACGCATGCCTGAATTCGATCGGAGTGAAACCCTGGAATGGATGGGCCGTTTCATTGGCCGCATCCATGCTGTTGGCGCGCTTCGACCTTACAGCCACCGCCCGACGCTGGACATCGCCAGTTTCGGGGAAGAGCCGCGTGCTTTTCTGCTCCAGGGCCATTGGTTACCCGACGATCTGCTGTCCGCCTGGCGCAGCGTGATCGACCAGGCGCTGGATGCTGTTCATGCCTGTTTCGATCGAGCCGGGCAAGTCGTGCATCTGCGCCTGCATGGCGACTGCCACGCCGGCAATGTGCTGTGGACGGATGACGGGCCGCATTTTGTCGACTTCGATGACAGCCGCATGGGCCCGGCCATTCAGGATCTCTGGATGCTGCTTTCCGGCGATCGCGCCGACATGGTCCGACAACTGGCCGACGTCCTTGCCGGTTATGAAGATTTCCGCGAATTCGATACGCGTGAACTTTATCTGCTCGAAGCGCTCCGCACTTTGCGTCTGATTCATTATTCGGCCTGGATCGCACGGCGCTGGCACGACCCCGCATTTCCGGCCGCATTTCCGTGGTTCAACACCCAGCATTACTGGCAGGATCGGATTCTGGAACTGCGCGAACAGATCGCATTGATGCAGGAAGAACCGCTCTGGCCGGTTTGAGCAACCTATTGGAGGCTTCTTATGTGTGGCATCGCGGGTGAATTCCGTTTCGACAACAAAGTGGCCGACCAGGCAAGCCTGCAGCGGATGGTCGACAAACTGGCTCGCCGCGGCCCGGATGGCGAAGGTCTTTATTTCGATGGACGTATCGCCCTGGGACATCGCCGCCTGGCAATCATCGACCTGACAGATCGCTCTCGCCAACCCATGCTGGATGACGTCGCTGGCCTAGCGCTGGTGTTCAACGGCACCATCTACAACTATCCGCAGCTTCGCGCCGAGCTGATCGCCAAGGGCCACAAATTCCATTCCGATGGCGATACCGAAGTCATCCTGCGCGCCTATGTCGAATGGGGTGACGATTGCCCTGCCCATCTTCACGGCGCCTTCGCCTTCGCCATCTGGGATCGTCAGGTCGGTGAGGTTTTCCTGGCGCGCGACCGCCTTGGCATCAAGCCGCTTTATTACAGTCAGGATGAAAACTGCATCCGCTTCGCATCCACACCGCAAGCGCTTCTGGCCGCAGGTGGCATCGATACCTCGATCGATCCGACCGCCCTGCATCATCACCTCACACTGCATGCCGTGGTCCCCGCCCCGCGCACTTTGCTGAATGGCATCCGCAAACTGGAGCCGGCCAGCCTGATGCGCATCGACACCAATGGTCGGCTGAAAAGTCGCGTTTACTGGCGTCTCACCGCAACCCGGCCGGAACGCGTGATGAAGCCGGCGGAATGGCAGGAAGCGATACACAACGCGCTGCGCCACGCCGTGCGCAAACGCATGTTGATTGCCGACGTCAAGGTTGGCGTGCTGCTCTCGGGTGGCCTCGACTCCAGTTTGCTGGTCGCGCTGCTGGCTGAACAAGGCGTCGAGGATTTGATGACCTTTTCTGTCGGCTTCGAAGACCAGCCGGAGGAAAGCGGCAACGAGTTCGAGTATTCCGACGCGGTTGCCCAGCACTTTTCGACACGTCATCACCAGTTCCACATTCCCAACAACCAGGTGCTGGCGCGCTTGCCGGAAGCAGTCGCGCAGATGTCGGAACCGATGGTCAGCCAGGACGCGGTCGCGTTTTACCTGCTTTCCGAACAGGTCTCGAAAAGCGTCAAGGTGGTGCAAAGCGGGCAAGGCGCCGATGAAGTTTTTGGCGGCTATTACTGGTACCCGAAGATGCACGCGGAAAAACACGGCACACCACTGGAGCGTTTCAGCCAGCATTATTTCGACCGCGACCATGCCGAGTATCTGGATACCGTGAACCCGGCGCTGCACGGGCTGGATCACACCGCATATACCGTTTCGGCGCGGCTGACCGAACCGGATGCGGACAGTTTCATCGATCAGGTGTTGCGCATGGACACCACCATGCTGATTACCGATGACCCGGTAAAACGCGTCGACAACATGACCATGGCCTGGGGACTGGAAGCGCGCGTGCCCTTCCTGGATCACGAGTTGGTTGAACTTGCGGCGCGTATGCCGCCGGAACTCAAGCTGGCCTCCGGCGGCAAACATATCCTGAAAACCATCTCGCGCGGCCTGTTGCCGGATGCGGTGATTGACCGGAAAAAGGGCTATTTCCCGATGCCGGCGCTGAAGTACGTGCGTGGCGAGTTTTACGACTTCATGGCCGACATCCTCAATTCACAAGCCTGCCGCAACCGCAACCTGTTCCAGCGGCCGTATGTTGAAAAGCTCCTGGCCGAACCGGAACAGCACCACACGCGCATCCAGGGCAGCAAGTTGTGGCACCTGGCATTGCTGGAGTTCTGGCTGCAAATGCACGTCGATCAGGCCTGAACCACCGCATGCTCAGCCTGGCGCAGCAAACACAACTCCAACGCCTGCGCTGGACGGCATTCATTGTCGTTGGCCTGGCCTTCGTACTGTCCTTCTTCCACCGCTTCGCGCCGGCCGCCATCGCCAGCGACCTGCAAGCCGCGTTCCAGATTCACTCCGCCGCGCTGGGCGGCCTCGCTGCGACCTACTTCTACGTTTACACGCTGATGCAGATTCCCACCGGCATCCTGGCCGACACGCTGGGGCCGCGTCGCATCGTCGCCGCCGGCGGCATCATGGCCGGCGTGGGTTCCTTGCTGTTTGGCCTGGCCGACAGCTTCAGCCTGGCCACGATCGGTCGCCTGCTGGTCGGCCTGGGCGTTTCCGTCACCTTCATCGCGCTGCTGAAACTCAACGCCGCCTGGTTCAACGAACGTCATTTCGGCACGCTCACCGGCCTCACCATCCTGCTTGGCAATCTCGGCGCCGTGCTGGCGGCATCGCCCCTGGCCTGGGCGCTGGGCTATGTCAGCTGGCGCGATGTGTTTGTCGTCGTGGGCCTGTTTTCCTTGCTCCTGGCCGGCCTGGCCGGGTGGCTGGTGCGTGACAACCCGGTCCATGTCGGGCTGCCCAGCCTGCGTGAAATGGACGGCAAGTCTGCGCATCCGGCGCACGACGGGCATTGGTATGACGGCCTGTTGCAGGTTGCCGGCAATCGCGCTACCTGGCCGGGTTTCTTTGTCAACATCGGCATTTCCGGCACCTTGTTCGCTTTTGCCGGACTCTGGGCAGTGCCTTTCCTGACCCAGGGCCACGGCTGGGACCGCACCGAAGCGACCGCGCATACCTCGATTCTGCTGGCGGCATTCGCCGTTGGCGCCTTTTTCATCGGCACGCTTTCGGATCGATTGGGCCGCCGCAAACCCGTCGTCATCGTGACTTGCGGGCTCTATCTGGTCAGCTGGTTGCCATTGCTGCTCGGCTGGGAGTTGCGTCCTGGCTGGAGCCATGCCCTGTTCTTCAGCATGGGCCTCGGCGCCGCCGGCTTCACGCTGACCTGGGCCTGCGCCAAGGAAGTGAATCGGCATGCGCTGTCCGGTATGGCAACCAGCCTGGTCAACACTGGCGCCTTCCTCGGCGCGGCGATCCTGCAACCGCTGGTCGGCTGGGCGATCGACCGTGCGGCAGGCGGCGCCGGCCTGACACTGGCATTGCCACACTATCAGGTCGGCATCAGCGTGTTGTTCGGCTTTGCCCTGTTCGGCTGGCTGGCCAGTTTTGCCTTGCGCGAGACGAACTGTCGTTACGTCACGGATACCGCTTAAGCAGAAATCTCGCCGCCCAGTTCCAGCACGCCAGCCTGCAGACGAGCGAACGCGGCATCCAGCAGTTCGGCCTGGCCTTTGACGCCGAGATCGATTTCATAACGAAACCGCTGCTCCGGATCAATGCGCGGCAGGCTGAAGACGTGAATCCCCGGATATTCCGCTTCCACCACTTCCATCAGCGGCGTCAGCGTGCCTTCATTCAGGCCGCGCACGATCATGCCGCGCTCGGTTTCGGCGCCCACGCCGAACAAAGCCCGGTAATGCGTATCCAGCACCCATTCGATCATCGGCCAGGCCATGACCGGAAAGCCAGGCACAAAATGATGCTGTTGCAGGCTGAAGCCGGGAATCCGGTTGTACGGGTTGGGAATCAGCTCAGCGCCTTTCGGCAGTTCGCCCATGCGCAAACGCTCAGGCGTCAACGGCTGATTGATCTCGACCATGTGCTGCGCAATCAGATCGCGCGCGCCGGGATGCAATTCCAGCGGCACCTCCAGCGCGGCGGCGGCGGATTGGCGGGTATGGTCATCCGGCGTCGCACCGATACCGCCGCAACTGAACACGATGTCGTCGCTGGCAAAAGAATGGCGCAACGCCGAGATCAGTCGCGGGCGATCGTCACCCAGATACTGCACCCAGGATAGTTTCAAACCCCGCGCGGCAAGCAGTTCGCGCACCTTGGCAAAATGCTTGTCCTGACGTTTGCCGGAGAGAATTTCGTCGCCGATGACGATGAGTCCGAAAGCCATGTCTTTCTCCAATATTCAAGCCGTTATCATCGCGCTATTTGATTTCAAGGAGCAGCCCATGAGTGCTGAACTGGTGTGCTGGAAGTGCGGCGCCAGCCTGAAAGCGTTGCCATTGCCGTTGGGCCGCCGCGCCGAATGCCTGGCCTGCGGCGCGGAACTGCACGTCTGCCGACTATGCCGCCATTACGACACCGGTAAAGCGAAACAATGTCGTGAACTGGCGGCGGATGAGGTGAAAAACAAGACTAAAGCCAACTTCTGCGACTGGTTTCAGCCCAGAAGCAACGCCTACGCATCAACTGCATCAACCGGCTCGGCTTCATCGAATCCGCTCGACAGCTTGTTTGGGGGTGGTGCAACAGCCAAACCACAAGCGGATTCCCGCAGCGAGTTGGACAAACTGTTCGGTAATGACTGAGAACTCAAGACTGAGCCGAACCCGGTTTTACTGCTGCGGTATCCGAATTTCGCGTTCGCCGTAGCGACCTTCATTGGCGCGCGAGTGGCAGGCAATGCAGTTGGCCAGCGTGCCGATTTTCTTGCGCTTCCAGATGCTCGGCCGCACCTCGTCGTGCATGTATTTGAAATAGCCGGTTTCGGTAATGCGCTGCGGCGCTGTGTTCGTCGGAATCGCGCCATGGATGCGGCGCATCCTCATTGTGGCCTGGGCGCTGTCGGCTGCCAGACTTTCCAGCGCTTTCAGAATTTCCAGCTGTTGCGGGTCGGCCAGGCTGGCGTCCTCGCCAAAATGATTCTCCAATTCGCCCATCATCTTGCGCCATGAACGCGCCGGCAACAGCCCGGGCGCATAGGCGGTATGGCAACTGCCGCATTCGTTGACATAGGTCTTGCCGGTCGGCATCGGGAAGATGGCCTCATCATTCGCCGGCGCCTGGGCGATCAGCAACGTCGTACCGCCCACCGCAAGGATCAAGGTGAGCAGATTTTTCCAGGTGATGCCAGATGCGGTATTCATGTGGTCCTCACTTGATCGAAATCATGTAAGCGGTGAAATCGGCTTTTTCCTGAGCGCTGCAAGCCCGCCCAAGCACGTCGTTGCAGTTGCGCTTGAACCACTTTTCCACCTTCGCCGGATCGGTAAAGCGATCCTTCTGGGCAACCGGTGCCAGCGGATCGATCACCTTGTTGGTCTTCACATGCGAACCCACCGCTTTCGCATTGTCGGTATGGCAGGCGGTACAGGAATCCGCATTCTTGCCGCCGCTGAACTTGCTTCTGAACAACTTCTCGCCGCGCGCAGCATTCGCAGGACCGGCTTGCGCAACCAGGTTGTCAAGAATCTGTTGCGGTGTTTCAGCCTGCGCCGTTCCCCCGATCATCCCTACGGCCAACATCAACAACAGCACACGTTTGATCATTCTTTTTCCTTTCGATACTGATAACCGCTGACCATCGCCTGCGCCAGCGGCACGCCGTGATTAACCTCATGCAGGATCAACGCGGCAATGTGCAATATGACAAATCCGAGCACGAATTCTTCCAGCACATCATGTGGCGTCTTGAACCAGTCCTTCATCACCACATCGTGACCCAGCCAGGTCACCAGCGGCCCACTGCCTTGCTCGATCGCGGCCAGCGCCAGGCCGGTCAACGCCATCACCAGGACAATCAGGTAAAACAAAATATAGGCAGCGGAAGCCAGGGGATGGTGACCAAAGCCCTCCGGCTCGGTGAACCACTGTCGCGAACGCAACGCTTGCCACCATTCGCGGCCATGGCACATGGCGCCAAGTCGGGCATGCGGCGGGCCGTTCAGCCCCCAGGTCAAGCGCGCGACCAGACCGATGATCAGGGCATAACCGGCCCAGACGTGAAAACGCCAGAGTGCCGAAGCCTCTGGCGTCAATTCAATCCAGTCCGCAACCTGGGCGCTGATCAACAGCAAAAAGATCGCGAAACCGTTCCAGGCATGAATGCTGCGCAAGATCGGGTCATAGACCTTTTCCCGGCTCAGCAGCATCCGGGCCATGACGGTCAGTTACTTGGCGGCAGGCGCGTCGTCATCGCCCTTGATGGTGATCAGGGAAGAAGTGAAAGCCGGCTTGCCAAGCGACTGGTAGTAAGCGGAGATGTCTTCGATTTCCTTCTCGTCGAAGAAGGCCGTCGACATGTTCATCATCGGGTGCAGGATCTTGCCGGTCTTGTACTTCATCGTCTTCACCGTCAGCTTGTCGGCATTACGGCCAGCCAGTTGCAGGGTGTAGAAAATGCCGGGGTAGGTATCGCTGCCGTGGCAAGCGATGCAAGCGGTGGCTTTCTGCTTGCCAACAACCGGATCACCCGCCAGAACCGGGGTGGAAACGACAAAAGTGGACAACGCGGCAGCGGTCAAAGCGAGGTTCAGAACTTTCAAGGGATTCTCCTAAGGTGATTAAATGTACAGGACAAAGCATGGATAAACATATGGTTTTGATAATGTTCTAATTTTCTTATATTGTCAATATTGCCAATATAATCTGGTAGATACGTTTATTTTGCGTTGCTGATTTCCCACAGAATATAGTGGACAAACGGTGATGTACCGTTTGTCATCAAAGCGCCATGCAGAGGTACTTGGTCTCCAGATAGGCCTCGATTCCCGCCGCGCCGCCTTCGCGTCCGAGGCCGGATTGCTTGACCCCGCCAAAGGGCGCGACCTCAGTCGAAATCACCCCTGCGTTGACCCCGACCATGCCGTATTCCAGCGCCTCGGCGACGCGCCAGGTGCGCGCCATATCGCGACTGTAAAAATACGCGGCCAAGCCGAATTCGGTGTCATTTGCCAACCGGATCGCTTCGGCTTCGGTCTGGAACCGAATCACCGGCGCCACCGGACCAAAGGTCTCGTCACGACAGATCTGCATGCTGGCATCGACATTCGCCAACACCGTCGGCTGAAAAAAACTGCCGCCCAATTCATGCCGAGCGCCGCCACAAGCGACCCGTGCGCCCTGCGCGACGGCGTCCCGGATATGGCGTTCCACCTTTTCCACCGCCGCCAGGTTGACCAATGGGCCTTGCTCGACCCCCACATCCAGGCCGTTGCCCACATTGAGCTGGCTGACCGCCAGCGCCAACTTGTCAACAAAAGCATCATGAATGCCGGCCTGCGCCAGCAAGCGATTGGCACAGACGCAGGTCTGGCCGGCGTTGCGATACTTCGAGGCCAGTGCGCCTTCGACCGCCGCGTCGAGGTCGGCGTCATCGAACACGATGAACGGCGCATTGCCGCCCAATTCGAGTGAAACGCTCTTCAACGTGCCGGCGCAGGCGGCCATCAAGCGCTTGCCGGTTTCTGTCGAACCGGTGAAGGAGAGTTTGCGCACGCGCGGATCGCGGGTCAGTGCATCGCCGATCAATTCCGCATCACCAGTCAGCACATTCAATACACCCGCCGGCATACCGGCCTGTTCGGCCAGATCGGCCAATGCCAGCGCGGTAAACGGTGTTTTCGATGCCGGTTTGGCCAGCAGCGTGCATCCGGCTGCCAGCGCCGCGCCGGCCTTGCGGGTGAGCATCGCGGCAGGAAAATTCCACGGCGTGATGAGCGCCGCGACGCCAATTGGCTGTTTCAGCGTGACGATGCGCCGCCCCTGCCAGGGCGAAGGAATCACCTCGCCATAAACCCGCTTGGCTTCCTCGGCGAACCACTCCAGAAAGCCGGCGGCATACACCACCTCGCCGCGCGCCTCAGCCAGCGGTTTGCCCTGTTCCAACGTGATGATGCGAGCCAGATCGTCGACATGCTGCAACATCAAGCCATGCCAACGGCGCAGGATGGCGGCGCGCTCCTTCGCCAGCAAACCACGCCAGGCCGGTAAAGCGGCATCGGCGACGGCAATCGCCCTGTCAACTGTGGCACGGCTCAGCTTGGGAACCTTGCCCAAGGTCTCGCCGGTAGCGGGATTGATAACCGAAAACTCGGCCTCATCGGCAATCCATTCGCCGCCGACATAAGCGCATTGACGGAACAACTCGGGCCGCGACAACTGCTTCATTTCACTTCCCCCAAGGTTTGCAGACTTTCCGCCGCAATTTCACGCACTTCAGCGTTCTCATCCTGCAGTCTGGCCAGCAACCATGGTTGTGCTTCAGCCGTCTGCGTCAAACTCAACAAGTGGCTGGCATCGGCGCGAACGCGCGCATCTTCATGCTGGGTCAATTCCCCCAGATCGGCGACCAGCTGGCGCAAGGCCGGCTGACCAGCGAATTCCTCGAACACCACGCCAACACCCAGCTTCACATTCAGGCTGGCTTCAGGATTGGCGACGATCGGCAACAGCGCCGCCAAACGCGCCGGCTCGGCCTGAATCAATTGCAGCACTTGCGCCAGATCGGCCTGTTTGAGGAGATCGTGAAAGGCATCGCTGATGCCGTCCGCCGACACTGCCCGGCGCGCCCAAATCTCCAGCTCGGCCGGACTTCTTGCACCGGTCAATTGAAACAACCCCATCCGCAGCCACGGCACCGAACGCACGCCCAAGGCTTGCGCCGACTCGGGATGGCTTTCGATATTGATTGCTTCCAGCCGGCCGATCAGGCCGCGCTTCAACAAATCGGCCAAGCCTGACAACACGGTGGGGCAATGTGGGCATTGGCTGGCAATAAACAGTAATGCATCAGGTGATTGAGGCGTGGACATGACTGGTGCGAAAGCAAAGGGATGGTTAGGCTAGCGCATCCCCCGTTCGCTTTGGAAGGAAACATCAATGACCGAGATCGACCTGTTCAGCCCGCTGCAAATGGGCCCCAACCTGCTGCAAAACCGCATGGTGATGGCGCCGTTGACGCGCAACCGCTCAACTCCCGAAGGCATCCCGCATGCGCTCAATGTCGAGTATTACCGGCAACGCGCCAGCGCCGGACTGATCCTGACCGAAGCCACCTGCATCGCGCCGGAAGCCGTCGGTTATCCGCTTACGCCGGGAATCTGGAACAGTGCCCAGGTCGCCGGTTGGCAAAAAGTGACCGAAGCAGTGCATGCCGAAGGCGGCAAGATTTTCTGCCAGCTCTGGCACGTCGGCCGCATTTCACATCCTGATCTGCAACCGAACGGCCAACTTCCGGTGGCGCCCTCCGCCATCAAACCGGC
>JAIFLB010000173.1 GCA_020049245.1 Betaproteobacteria bacterium
CCGATGCGCGCCGCCAACACCCGCGCCGAAAACTACCACCCACGTCCGGTGCCACGTCGTGAAGCCAATCTGCCCTACAAGGTCGGCGCCCGCGTCGTACATCCGAAGTATGGCGAAGGCGTCGTCGCCGCCTATCAGGGGCAGGGCGCCGAATCCGAGATCAAGGTGATCTTCCCGAAAATCGGTGACAAGTGGTTCATCCTGGAATATGCCCGCCTGACGACGGTCGGGGCGTAGCCCCGCGCGCCGGTTTGGCCGACAGGGTCAGCCGGTTTATGCTGACCACACCCCGCCCGGAGGCAACTCTATGTTTTCCTTGCATGGTCTTTCAGGCCAGGATTTTCGTGGCACGCTGGAACAACTGACTCAACTGCCTGGCGTGACCGCGTCGCGACATGCACGCGGCATCGCGCTTGAAGGCGAGGCGGCGTTGCCGCCGTTCGTGTCGGGGGTTGAACGCCATCCCGCCGGCGGACATGGCGGTTATGCCGCGTCGGGGTTTGACAGCGCGATCGAGAATTACCGCGCCATGCTCAATCTGGATCAGGAACGTGACCCGCTTTACCACGCCTACCAGATCATGACCCGTGAGGTGTTCACCCTGACACCGGAAATCGCCGCCGCCACCGCCTGGCGCGGATTGCTCGGCCAGGGTGTGCGGCAGTCGCCGGTGCTGGATGAAATCGGCGGTGTCATCGGCCTGGTCACCGAGCGCGCCTTGTTGACCACCTTCAATCTGGAACGCAGACAGGCCCGCACGCCGCTGACCCACCATGTCCGCGACGTGATGATCACGCCGGTGATCTGCGCCGACCCGATCACCGACATCCGCCGCATCGCCCGCGCGATGATCGAACTCGACCTGCCCTGCGTGCCGGTCGCCAACGAAAACCGCGCCTTGCTTGGCCTGGTCAGCCGGGGCGACATCCTGCGCGCGGTGATCGCCGACCCGCCATTGAGTTTGTGGGTTTGAAAGGCACCACGATCTAAAGTTGTTGGGTTAACTGCCGTTACTCCTGCAAGTTCAAAGGAGACCACATGCAAATCAAGCAAGCAGTGACCAGCGCACTCAATCTGGCAGATTTGCTGCCACTGGCCGAGATCAATCCCAATCTGGTGCTGGTCTTCGCCGCGCCGAATTTTTTCAAACAGCCTGATTTTGCCGCCCAGTTGGCGGCGGCGTTTCCCGATGCCCGGCGAATTGCGGCCTCCACCGCCGGCGAAATTTCCAACCAGGGCGTCAGTGAAGACAGCGCGGTGATTACCGCGATTCGGTTTGAACGCACGCCGTTCAAGCTTGCCGCCACCGATATCGCCGGCATGGAAGATTCGCTCGGCGCCGGTCAACGTCTGGCCGAGCAGTTGAAGGCACCGGATTTGAAGGCGGTGATGTTGCTTTCGCAGGGTGTTGCGGTGAATGGAAGCGAGTTGATTGCCGGCGTGGTCGGCGTGCTCGGCAAGCAGATTCCGCTCACCGGCGGTCTCGCCGGCGACAACGGGGCGTTCAGTCAGACCTGGACGCTGCTCGACAACACGGTGTCGGACAAGATGATGCTGGCCATCGGCCTGTATGGCGATGACCTCACTTTTGCGCATGGTTCGTTCGGCGGCTGGCAGAGTTTCGGCCCGGCCCGGCAGGCAACCAAAGCGATCGGCAACGTGTTGTATGAACTCGATGGCGAGCCGGCACTGGAGATTTATCGGCGTTATCTGGGCGAATACGCCTCCGGTTTGCCGGCTTCCGGCCTGTTGTTCCCGTTTGCGATTCTTGCCGACGATCGGCAGGAAACAGGTTTGATCCGGACTTTGCTGGCTATCGATGAAACGGTCGGTAGCCTGACTTTGGCGGGCGATATCCCAGCCGGTGGCTATCTCAAGCTGATGCATGCTTCGACCGAGGCGCTGATCGATGGCGCAGAAGCCGCCGCCGAAGCTGCCTTCAAAATGACGAACGCGAGTGGCCAAGGCCTGGCGCTGCTGGTTTCGTGCATTGGTCGCAAGCTGGTAATGGGCGATCGGGTCGATGAAGAGGTCGAAGCGGTGGCCGCGGTGTTCGGCCAGGAATGCACACTGACCGGCTTTTATTCCAACGGTGAAATCAGTCCGTTCATCGAAACCACGGAATGCAAGCTGCACAACCAGACCATGACCATCACCTATTTGAGTGAAAAAGGTTGAACCTAGGTTGAACGCAAACATGCACCGCATGCTGGAGCGCCAGATCAAGCGCGCCTTTGGCCTGGATGCCGAGGCATGGGCCGGATTTTCGCAACAGCTGGCTGCCTTGGCCGAGGTGGGGAGCGAAACCAGGCGACCTGAACTCGACCCGGCGTGGATCAACGTCCTGGCTGGCCTGCCGACGCTGCTGGGCCGCGTGGCGGAAACCTATACCCAGCAGGAGCGCGATCTGGCGTTGATTCGGCGCAGCCTGGAACTGTCTTCGGATGAGCTTTCCAGCGCCAACCAGAAATTCCGCGATGAAGCGCATGCCAGCGCGCAGGCGCTGGTAGCGTTGCAGCGCGCCTTCGATGCGATGCGCAAGGAGAGTGGCCAGGGGGGTGAAAGTCAGTTTGCAGATCTGGTCATTCTGGCCGAGCAGGTCGCCAGCCTGACGCGCGATCGGGAACGCATACGCAATGCGTTGGCGAAGAGCGAGGAACGCTTCGATCTGGCCATGCGTGGCGCCAACGATGGACTATGGGACTGGGATATGGCCAGCAACACGGTGTATTTTTCGCCACGCTGGAAGGCCATGCTGGGCCACGAAGAAGATGAAATCGGGCCGTCGTTGAACGAATGGTCGAGCCGAATGCATCCTGAAGACCAGCCCGCCACCCTGGATGCACTCCACGCGCATCTGAACGGCGAGACGAAGCATTACGAGGCCACTTTCCGCTTTCGCCACAAGGACGGCCATTTTCTCTGGATGCTGGCGCGCGGAATGGCGGTGCGCGATGCCGAAGGCAAGGCGATTCGCATAGTCGGCACGCATACCGATGTCAGCGCTCAGAAGCAGGCCGAGGAAGCGTTGATTCATGCCAAGGAAGCTGCCGAGGCGGGGAGCCGCGCCAAGAGTGAATTCCTCGCCAACATGAGTCACGAGATTCGGACGCCGATGAACGGCGTGCTCGGCATGCTCAACCTGACGCTGGAAACCGAACTGTCGGATGAGCAGCGCGACTATCTCGGCATGGCGCAATCCTCCGCCAATGCCCTGCTGCATATCATCAATGACATTCTGGATTTCTCGAAAATCGAGGCCGGGCGGCTGGATGTCAACCCGGAACCGGTGGATGTCCGGGTGATGGCGGAAGAATTGATCCGCCTGTTCAAGCATCGCTGCGAAGAAAAGGGGCTGGCTTTCGTGCAGCAGGTGGATGTCGCGCTGCCCGCGATGCTGCTACTGGACCCGGTGCGCGTCAGGCAGGTGCTGATCAATCTGCTCGGCAATGCGATCAAGTTCACCCATATCGGCGGCGTCACCCTCGAAATCAAGCGGGTTGGGCAGGGCGTACGTTTTGCTGTCCGGGACACCGGTATCGGCATCGCAAAGGACAATCAAGCCACCGTTTTCCAGGCGTTCACCCAGGCCGATGGTTCAATCACACGGCGTTTTGGAGGTACCGGTCTGGGGTTGTCGATTTCATATCGACTGGTAGGGCTGATGGGCGGCTTGATCGGGCTGCAAAGCGAACTCGGCCATGGCAGCGAGTTTTACTTCATGTTGCCGATTGAAGAGCCGCGCCAGGGTCAGGTAGCGCAAGTCGCCGCGACTGAAAAAGCCTTGCCGCCGGCGCGCCAGCTCAACATCCTGCTGGCGGAGGACAACCCGATCAATCAGAAGCTCGCGGTCACCCTGCTGGCGCGCGAGGGGCATCGCGTCAGTGTTGTCGATGATGGCGAAGCCGCAGTGATCGCGGTGGCGCAGGGACACTTCGACCTGGTGCTGATGGATATGCAGATGCCGCGAATCTCCGGCCTGGAGGCGACGCGCCAGATTCGCGCTGATGAAGCTGCCCGGCAAGAGCCCCGGATTCCGATCATGGCGTTGACCGCGAATGCCTACGACGAAGACCGCGACGCCTGTCTCGCCGCTGGCATGGATGCCTTCATCAGCAAACCGATCCGGCGCGAGACGTTGATTGCTGCCATCGCGGCGATCGTGCCGGCGCCGGATTGAGTTGTTTCCAGAACTACTTGCGCCAGAACGCCGGCGTGATCAGTACCAGCAGGGTAAACAACTCAAGCCGGCCGACCAGCATGGCGAAGGTGCAGACCCAGGTCTGGAAGTCGGTCAGCGGCTGGTAATTGCCAGCCGGACCCACGACGTTGAGGCCCGGACCGGCGTTGTTGATGCAGGCGATGGTGGCGGAAATCGACGACACCAGATCGAGCCCGCTGGCCATCAGCAGCAGGGTCAGGAACAGCACCATCGTGCAGTAGACCAGCACGAAGGTCTGAATGGCGAAGACGATGCGGTTATCCAGCACCTGCTGGCCGAGACGCACCGGAATGATCGCGTTGGGGTGAATCTGGCGGGTCATTTCGCGAATGGCCTGGTTGAAGGTCACCAGGGTGCGCATCATCTTGATGCCGCCGCCGGTGGAGCCGGAACTGACCGAGACGCAGGACAGGTAGAGCATCCAGAAGGTGGCGAACGGCGGCCATGGGTTGAAGTCGGTGCTGACGAAACCGCAGTCGGTGGCCATCGAAACCAGGTTGAAGCTGACGTGGCGCAATGCCACCCAGAAATCCGCGTATGTTCCCCTCATCCAGATATACCAGGCGATGCCGATGCAACTGGTCAGCACCAACAACAGAAAGGCTTTGGCTTCGGTGTCGTTGAGATAGACGCGCAGGCTTTTGCCGCGCCAGGCGAGGAAGTGGGTGGCGAAGTTCATGCCGGCGATCAGCATGAAAATGATCAGCACATATTCGATCAGCGGCGAGTTGAAGTAGCCGACGCTGGCGTCATGCGTGGAAAACCCGCCCAGGCCCATCGCCGCAAAGGCATGACAAGTGGCGTCGAACCAGTCCATGCCGGCCAGCTTGAGCGCGCCGATGCAGGCCAGGGTGATGGCGGAATAGACCAGCCAGAGGTTTTTCGCGGTCTCGGTGATGCGCGGCGTCAGCTTGTCGTCCTTCATCGGGCCGGGGGTTTCCGCCTTGAACAACTGCATGCCGCCAACGCCCAACAACGGGAAGATCGCCACTGCCAGCACAATGATGCCCATGCCGCCCATCCAGTTCAGTTGGTGCCGCCACAGGTTGATCGACTTGGGCAAATGATCGAGTCCGCTCAATACCGTGGCGCCGGTGGTGGTGATGCCCGACATGGTTTCGAAATACGCGTCGGTGAAAGACAGGTTGGGCAGATGCAGCATCAGCGGCAACACGGCAAACGCCGGCAGCACCGTCCAGATCAGACTGGCGAGCAGATAGCCGTCGCGCGCGGCCAGTTCGCGTTTCATGTGGCGGGTAGATATCCACATGACAAAGCCGGCGCAGAAAGTGATCGCGATGGCTTTGTCGTATATCAGTAGCGCGCCGTCATCGGTCAGCCAGGACAAGACCAGCGGCAACAGCATGGTGGACGAGAACAGCATGGTCACCATGCCCAGCACAGTGACGACGGGGGCAAGTTTGCTGATGGCGGCCATATCAGAAGAAGCTGAAACCGACCTGGAACAACTTTTCCACTTTCGGAATCATGCGTTTGTTGGGCACGAAGATGATCAGGTGATCATCCGATTCGATGCGGGTGTCGTGGTGGGCGATGATGACCTTGTCTTTGCGCAGAATGGCGCCGATCGACACGCCCTCCGGCAGTTCCACTTCCTCGATCTGCTTGCCGATCAGTTTCGACGATTTGGCATCGCCATGCACCACGGCCTCCAGCGCTTCCGCCGCGCCGCGCCGCAAGCTGTGCACCACCGCCATGTGGCCACGCCGGATATGGGTCAGCAACGGGCCGATGGTAGCTTGTGCCGGCGACAGCGCGATGTCGATTTCGCCGCCTTGCAGCAGGTCGACGTAAGCGGAACGGTTGATCAGCGCGATGACTTTCCTGGCGCCCATGCGTTTGGCCAGCAGGGAGGACATGATGTTGTCCTCGTCATCGTTGGTCAGCGCGCAGAACACATCGATTTCGCTGATGTTTTCTTGTTCCAGCAGACTTTCATCCGTACAGTCGCCGGCCAGAACCAGGGTGTGTTGCAACTCCTCGGCCAGGCGGGTAGCACTTTTCTTGTTATGGTCGATCAGCTTGACCTGATAGTCGTTTTGCAAACTCATCGCCAGGCGGCGGCCGATGTTGCCGCCGCCGGCGATCATGACGCGGCGCACGGATTGGTCGGTGTGGCGAATTTCTTTCATCACCGCACGGATGTGTTCGGTGGCGGCGAGAAAAAACACCTCGTCGCCTTCCTGCACAATGGTGTCGCCGTGCGGAACAATCGCCCGATCCTGCCGGTAAATGGCGGCCACACGTGCATCCAGGCGGTCGTCGATGTTTTTCATTTCGCGGAACATCATGTGCATGTGTTCGCGCAGATGCTTGAGTTGGTGACCGACCATGAAGCCGCCATGCGCCTTCACCGCCACCAGGCGGATGCGGCCATCGGCGAAATCCACCACCTGCAACGCTTCCGGGTAATCGATCAGTTTGCGCAGGTACTCGGTGATTTCCTGCTCTGGTGCAATCACGTGATCGACGCCGAAGTTTTCCGGTCTGAACAGTTGCGGGTACTTCATGTAGTCGATGGCGCGGATGCGCGCGATCTTGGTCGGAATGTTGAACAGTGTGCCGCCCAGCTTGCAGGCGACCATGTTGGTTTCATCGTTCAGCGTCACCGCCACCAGCATGTCGGCATCGTCGGCGCCGGCCTGTTTCAGGATCGCCGGGTGCGAGGCCTGGCCGCAGATGGTGCGCAGATCGAAGCGATCCTGAAGGGCGGCGAGTTTGTCCGCGTCGAGATCGACCACGGTGAGGTCATTGCCTTCGCGGACCAGGTGCTCGGCCAGATTGGAGCCGACTTGTCCGGCGCCGAGGATGATGATTTTCATGGTGAATTCTTATGCGGGCTGACTCAGGTGCGCGATTCTATGCCCGTGATGTCGTCAAGGAATAGGCGCGCGCCTTGCTGTTCGGCGGTTTCTTGCGCCAGATTGAGAAATCGGCTGGCTTCGCTGAGTTGGCCGGACGCATCCAGACTGCGTGCCTTCAGGTGCAGCAGATGCGCTGTCCACGCGTGCAAGCCGCAGCGGGCATTCAATTCCAGCGCGGCATCAAGTTGGGTGACGGCATGCGCCGGCGATTGCCAATACAGGGCTTGCGCATACAGGCTGAAGCCGCGTGCTTCATGCGCCGGGCCAAGCCGCCGCAGCGCTGCCAATGCGGTTTGGGCGGCGGCTTCGTTGGAATATTCGGCGCTGTTCGCGGCAAGTCGTGAGCGCGCCCAATAGGCCAGCAATGTGTTCGCGTGGCGCAAGGCCGGATCGACTGCCTGAGCCGACTCGGCTTGCGGTTGCTGGCTCCAGAAAAGGGTTGCTTCCGGCGCATCGAGAAAACAATGCAGCAGGCCTTGGGCATGATCGATGAAGCAACGATTCATTGGCGCGGCTTGGTCATGTGGCGACGTGTTCAAGCTCTGTTCGGCATGCGCGATAGCCCGGCCTTTCTCGCCCAGCAATGCCAGATTCCAGCTCATTTGCGCTGCAATCAGCAGGTTGAGATGGACATGATTGAATACGGCATCGGCTTCCTGGTTGATCGCATCAAGCTGAATCGAGGCCAGCAGCGCGGTCGATTTTTCCAGCCGCCCATGCCAGAACAGACTGTGCGCCAAAGCCCATTCGGCACGGATTGAAGCGGTGCGGCCAAACGGCCGCATGGCATCGGCCAGGCGGCAGGCCAGTCGATACGATCGTTGCGGTCCGTCAACCGCATCAGATGTCAGCCAAGCCTGAAACATCACATGCGCGGGTTGGTGGAATGCAATATGGCTTAAAGCAACATGATTCAAAGCGGGATGCCATCCGGAAAGCGCATCGGTTGGCTTCTTGGTTGCTTACTCAGGGGCGGTATCCTTTTCGCGCCCCGGTGTTTCGATGCCGAGTTGCTTGACTTTGCGATACAGGTTGGTGCGGTCGAGGCCAGCGCGCTCGGCAGTCTTGCTCATCGCCCAGCCACATTGGCTGAGCAGCGCTTCCAGATAGGCCTTTTCAAATGCATCGCGGGCTTCTTTCAGGGGCAGGTGCAGCATCAGATCGACGCCGCCCGAGTCGGCTGCAGCGGTCTGGATGCCAAGCATGCCGGCCACTGTTTCCGCTTCGACCGGGCCTTCGCCGGTTTCCAGCGCCAGGCGTCCGGCCAGCGCTTCGAGCTCCGCCAGATTGCCCGGCCACTCGTAGTCGGTAAGGACGGCCAGCGCGGCATCGGAAAATGGACGCGGCGGAATCAGTAAACGGGCGAAAGCATTTTCCAGAATGCGCGTCGCCAGTGCGGGAATGTCCTCGCGGCGGGAGCTCAGGGTCGGCAATTCGATGACGGCATGAATCAGTTGGTCATGCAGTTCCTGCGTCAGGCGGGACTGAGACAGCAGTTGTTGCAAGGGATGTGGACAGGCGACGACGACGCGGGCGGAAAACTCGTTGCGCCGGGCGATCAGCAAGGCGAGTCCCTTCTGCTGCATGTTGCTCAATGCCGATAAATCCGGAATGAACACGACTCCGCCCTTCGCTTGCGCCAGCAGGTCAGCCGGCCGGTCGGCCAGGATGCTGGGGCTGTCGGCCCGAATCAGGGCGGCGTCCGGCGGTGTCAGATAGTGCACGATGATTTCTTCGCCGGCGCCGGGATGCGTCTGCAACAGCAAGGGCAGGCCGGCGCTGATCGCCAGGTTCAGGCGTTGGGTCAGTCGCCGCGTCGCTTCGCCTTCGCCCAGTGGATCGAGGTTGCCGCTGGTGGTCGGGCGAGCGCGCCGGCTGTCCATCGCCTTCTTCACCGTTTCCAGCAGATGTTTGTAGGACACCGGTTTTTCCAGGTAGTCGAAAGCACCCAGCCGGGTGGCTTCGACCGCAGTGTGCACGGTGCCGTGGCCGGACATCATGACCACCGGCATGGTGAGCCGCCCCTGGGTTTTCCATTCTTTCAGCAGTGTCACGCCATCGACGTCGGGCATCCAGATGTCGAGCAATACCAGATCGGGGATCTTGGCTTCGAGCGCGGCGCGCGCGGCGGCGCCATTTTCTGCCATGCGAACTTCATATCCTTCTTCTTCGAGGATTTCACGCATCAATTCGCGAATACCCGGCTCATCATCGACAACCAGAATTTCAGACATATCCAAGCTCTCCGATCAGAAAAATGCAGCTATGGTGGGGCTTTTAGCTTGTTTTGCCGCCCGCAGCCAATATCGGCAAGTACACGCTGATGCGCGCGCCGCCGCTTTCTATATTGCAGACTTCAATTTCACCGTGATGTTCTTCGACAATTTTTTTGACAACCGGCAAGCCCAGCCCGGTGCCTTTCGGCTTGGTCGTTGCGTAAGGCTCGAACATACGGTTCTTTAGCGCTTCCGGGAAGCCGGCGCCATTGTCTTCCACGCACAGCAGGATACGCTCGCTTGTTTGCGCGCTGGGTGGCTGATGTTCGAACCGGGTGCTGACCAGAATGTGCGGCGCGGGCGTGTTTTCCAGTGCTTCCTGGGCATTTTTCATCAAGTTGACCAGAACCTGCCGCAATAGAGAAGGGTCGCCCGCCACCGCCGGCAGATCCGGCGCCAATTCGACCTCAAGCGGAATGCCGGATTCATACAGTTCAAGCACTTCTTGAACCAGCGCATTCAGATCGACGCGTTCGATGCGAGGCGACGGCAGGCGGGCATATTGCGCAAAGGCGTCGACGAGGCCTTTCAGCGCCGATACCTGGCCGACAATGGTGGCGACGGCGCGAGTCAAGGTGTCGCGCGCGGCGCCTTCCAGACGATCGGCGAGCTTGGCTTCCAGACGCTCGGCAGAAAGCTGGATCGGGGTCAGCGGATTCTTGATTTCATGCGCCATGCGCCGCGCCGCTTCGCCCCAGGCGGCGTCGCGCTGGGCCTGGATCAGTTGCGTGACGTCGTCGAGCACCAGCACATAGTCAGGCGTCTCGCTTTGCGACAACGGGGTGGCGCGCACCAGCAGAACACGGCTGCTGGCCGGTAGTGCCAACTCGAGTTGTTCACGCCAGGCCTGTTGCGGCAGGGTGGCGAAACGCTGGGTGATTTCAGCCGCAAAATGGCGCAGACCGCTATCTTCCGCCCCCCATTCGCTCAGCTTGCGTCCTTCCAGCGCGTCGCGCGGCAGATCGAGAATCGCGCTCACCGCTGGATTGGTCAGTCGCACCTGCAGATCGTGTTCCAGTGTCACCACGCCCGCCGTGACGCCGGAAAGCACGCCTTCCAGATAGGCATTGGCTTCGAGCAATTGATCGTGGCTATCGATTGCGGCGGCGCGAGCATCGGCCAGTTGTCGCGTCATGCGGTTGAATGACTGGGTCAGCATGCCGAGTTCGTCACGGCTGGAGACGGTATGCACTTCGGTGAAATCGCCGCGCGCGACGGCGCGGGTGCCACGTGCCAGCGCGCGCAGCGGCGCCGCGAGGCGCTCGGAAATGACGAAGGCGAGGCTGAGGGCGGAGAACAGCGCCAGCGTCAGCGCCATGGTCAGCGAGATGCCGTACAGACGCTTCAGGCCCAGGCGTGACAGCAACAATTCCTGGTAACCCTGGCGCGCGGTTTCGACCTGCTGCGCATCCAGCGCCAGTTGCGATGGCACCGGCTGGATGACCTGCAGCAGGCGGATGCGCTGATTCAGTGCCACCACGTTCACCGGGACGACGACATTGACCGAAATGCCGCCACCAGGCGTCGCTTCCAGGCGCGACCACGGCTGCATGGCGCGAGCTTGCCAGATGGCGCCCTGCTCCAACATGGGGGGAATCAAGCTGCTGCGATTGGTGGAAGCAAAGCCAAGTTGCTTGCCGTTCTCATCGAGCAGCGCGGTTTCCTGCAGGTTCAAACCTTCGCGTAGTTCATCCAGGCGTTCGGATTGCAAGGCGGGCGGCAGTTCCGACAGTTGCCGCGACAGGGTTTCGCTCTTGCGCACGACTTCGCGCTGGACATGTTCCAGCGCTGAGCGGCCGAGTGCGAGGCCGCCCTCGAGGGCGCTTTCCATGCGCACGTCGAACCAGGACTCGATGGAGCGGACCAGGAATTGCACGGAAACGCCATACACCACCATGCCCGGCACCAGCGCCATCAGGCTGATGATCAGGAACATGCGGGCGGTGAGCTTGGCGCCGAACACGCCAGCCCGAATCCGGCGCACGAGAATGAATCCCTGATAGGCGATCAACAGAACCAGACCGATCGCGGCGACGACGGTCAGCACCAATAGCAACGACAAGTGTCCGGCGAGGAATTCGGTGTTGTCGGCCGCTGTCGCAAGCAGCCCGATCAGCGCGGAACCGATCAGCAAGCTGGCGGTGACCAGGTAAATCATTCGAGGATCAGTATTTGAAGCTGCGTTCTTGCCAGCCCGAATCGAGCTGCCAACGGGCCGAGGAAGCCAGCGCGTTGACCTGGAGCGGCTTTGGCAACTGCCCGATGTCGAGATACATCCGGATATAGGCCTTGAAGTCGGATTTGCGCTTCATCTGCTTGATGTTGAGCACCGCCCAATCGCGTAAATCCCCGACCGCGCGCAGCGCCGATTCCAGGCTGTCGTGCGTGCTGGAGGTGCCGGACAGGCTGACGTAATACTGGCGCAGCAGGGCGTTGTAGGACAAACGGATGCTGCGCTCGAGGGTGATCAGGCCTTCCGAAAGCCAGAAATCACGCAACCGCTCGGCTTCGAAGGCCTGGATGAAGGTGAGTTGGACACCCCGCAGGAGCGCATTTTCCAGAGTGCCGGAGAGTTGGACTTCGAATGCGCCGGAGAGATGGAACAGTTCGCCCTTGCGGTTGACCTCGGCTTGTCCAAGACTGATGCCGCCGCCAGACGCATTGTCGCTTTTCGCATGTACGCTGCCGACCAGCGACAGCGCGGCCAACGCACAGGCGGCGCGCAGGAAGCTACGTCTTGAGCAGGCGGGCATAAAAGAATCCATCCATGTCCTCGGTCGGCATGAGTGTGGTGGGCATCACTGAGGTTGACATCTCTTTGGTTGACATCAACGCAGCCTTGTCCGGGCCAGCGAAATCGACAGGCTCAATGGATGCATCTTCATGTCGGGCGAGGAAAGCGGAAATTTGTTCACTGTTTTCGGCCTGGAACAGGCTGCAAGTGGCGTAAAGCATTTTGCCACCCGGTTTCAACAGCGGCCATAAAGCGTCCAGCAAGCGGGCTTGTTCGTCCGCCAGGTGTTGCATATCGTCCGCGCGCTTCAGCCATTTCCCGTCCGGATGCCGACGCACAACGCCGGAAGCGGTGCAGGGGGCATCAAGCAGGATGCGATCGAACGGGATTCCGTCCCACCAAAGCGAGGGTTTGCCGGCGTCGGCGGCGAGCAGGCGAAGGCGTGCCGCCGGCATGTCGGTCAAACCGAGTCGATCCAGATTTTCGCGTACCCGGCCAAGCCGGATGGCATCGCTATCCAGCGCCAGCAGATCAAGTTCGGCGGATTCGAGCAAATGGCCGGTTTTTCCGCCCGGCGCCGCGCAGGCGTCGAGCACGACCATGCCGGCGTGGACATCGAGCATCGGCGCCGCCCATTGCGCGCCCAGGTCTTGCACGGAAACCTGCCCGGCGGCGAAACCGGGCAATTCGGATACCGGGATCGGTGTGCTCAGGATGACCGCTGCGGCGCCGGGGTCGTTTTCCGGCAAACGGTATTCGATGCCGGCGGCCGTGAGTTGAGCGCAGAAGTCGGCGCGCGGGGTCTGGCGCAGATTGACGCGCAAGGTCATCGGCGGGTGTGCGTTCAGCTGGTCTACGATGTGTTGCCAGTTCGACGGGTATTCAGCTTGCAGTCGCTGCAGCCACCAGTTCGGGAAGTTCCAGCGCGCTTCCGGGTTTTTTTGTGCGGCCAGCGTCAGCGTTTCGCGTTGGCGCTGAAAGTTGCGCAGCACGGCGTTGACGAAAGCCTTCGCGAAGGGAAAACGCCGTGCGGCGACGCTGACCGTTTCATTGACCGCGGCATAAGCCGGTGAGAGTTCGGCATCGAGTTCGTGCAGGCCAACCAGCAAATACCCGGTCAACTCGACAGGTTGCAACGGACGCTGGGTCAGTTGCGCGAGGAAGAAGCGCAGGCGGCCGGCTGCACGCAAAACACCATAGGCCAGGTTCTGCGCGGCGGCGATGTCGCGGCCATCCAGCGCGCGGTTGGTGGATAGGCTGGCGCGCAGATCGGCTAGGCTGGCGGTGAGACTGACGCCTTCCAGCAGCACGGCGTTGACCAGATTTGCGGCAAGCAGGCGCGGCGATGTCGGATGCGCGGAGGTCTGAGGAGGTAGGGGCGAGGTCATTGATCTATTGTCGCCCAAGCCGCCCTGGCGGCGGCGGGCGGAAACCCTTTTTTGCAGGATTGTTCAAGAATCCGAAAGTGCTGCCGATAGCCGGAATCAACGCGCTGAACAGCGCGGGGGCGGTTCCTGTTCCTGGAGGCTGGCAATGAGTAACGTTGAAACACTGCGCCGCGATCTGGTCGAAATCGTGGGTGAATTGCATGCGGCCCTGTCTGAAATTGGCAGCGAAAACTTGCCGCAGACCGGCATCGTCAGCAACGCGCGCGATCGCTTGCGCTATATCTCCAGCTTGACTGAGCAGGCAGCCAGCCAGACGCTGCACGCGGCGGAAATGATCGGCGATAACCTGCATCAGCAGCGTGACATGGCGCAGCGACTGCGACACAAGGTGCGCTCGCCGCAAGCGCGGGCCTTTCTGGTGGAACTTGATGCGCAGCATGCGCAGTCTTTGCATCAGGTCAGCGAGATTATCCAGGCGCAGGCATTCCAGGATCTGGTCGGACAGGTAATCAACAAGTTGATGCAGACGGTGGAGAAGATGGAGTCGAGCCTGGCGCATCTGCTGCTGGAGGCCGAGAACGAAGGTGTATTGGCCGGGCCGCAAGTGCGCCGCGAGGAACAGGTCAGCCAGGCGGATATCGACAATCTGTTCGACTGAACAGGTATGACCTGACTCGCGCGGGTTGGCGAGTTGGTTGGATAGTCGATTGGATAGTCAATTCGATAACTTGATCAGGTTACGGCCACTGTTCTTGGCGCTGTAAAGCGCCTCATCGGCGCGGCGCAACAGGGCATAGGCGTTTTCATCATGGCGCAAGGTGGCAATGCCGGCGCTGAAGGTGGTGTTGATTTCCTTGCCTTCGTAATTCAGCGGCGATTTACCCATCACCTGTTGCAGACGGGCAAGCACGAATTGCGCGCCGCGTGCATCGGTATCCGGCAGGATCAGGGTGAATTCTTCGCCGCCATAACGCACCAGCGCATCTGACTTGCGCATCACGGATTTGATCAGCGTGGAAAAGTGCACCAGCATCTGGTCACCGGCTTCATGGCCATAGTTGTCGTTCACCTTCTTGAAGAAATCGAGATCGAGCATGCCAATCGACAGCGTGCCAGCGTCGCGCTGCGTGCGTGCGATTTCACGGCTTAGCGTCTGATCCAGACCACGGCGATTGAGGGTGCCGGTAAGTGCGTCTTCGTTCAGCAATTGCCGAGTCTCGGCCATTTCTGCCTGCAAAGCGCTAAGCGCTTGCTTGGTTTCGATCAGATCCTTGTGGCTGGCTTCGACGGTGTTCTGGATGCCGCCGGCCTGCGCGACCACGGTGGTAAGCAAACGCAGAATTTCATTCTTGTCACGGCTGCCGCGTCATCCAGATCCTTGGCCAGGGATTCGGTTTTATCGACCACCTCCTCCACCATCTGCTTCAGCACCACCAGGACTTCGTTGTAAAGCTCCTTGCCGGGGGCGGGGGTGTCAACGACGCCAGGCCCAGGCGCTGACTCCACTGCTGCTTCTGGGGCGACAGGAGAAGGCCGTGGCAGCGGTTCGCCAGAAAACTGGTAATAGTATTCCGCGTAGTTTTCCGGCGTCGGGGGCACGCCAATCTCTCGCATCCGCTGCATGACGGCGTTGCCAATGACGTTTGGAGTCTGTGCCATGGTGCGTAGGGTCCGTTTACACGATTCATCAAGTGGGAGTTGGGTCATATCGGCTAACTGGCGGCATTCTTTAACCCAACGGATAATCGCCCCGCTTCCCTTCATTGTTTGCCCTCCGCCTGGCTTAACCTCGTTGGTTCAACCCTCTCTCTCATGCACATTCATATTCTTGGTATCTGCGGCACTTTCATGGGTGGTATCGCCGTTCTGGCAAAGCAGGCGGGGCACCGCGTGACCGGATGCGATGCCAATGTCTATCCGCCGATGA
>JAIFLB010000073.1 GCA_020049245.1 Betaproteobacteria bacterium
GCACCCTGTTTCTCGACGAGATCGGTGAAATCGAGCCCCCGGTCCAGGCCAAGCTGCTGCGCGTATTGGAAACCGGACAGTTCCGTCGCCTCGGCGGCGTCAAGGACTTGCAGGCCAACGTGCGCGTTGTTGTCGCCACCAACCGCAACCTGGCGCAGATGAGCCGCGACGGCAAGTTTCGCGCCGACCTCTACTACCGGCTATCCGCCTTCACCCTGCGCATTCCGCCGCTGCGCGAGCGTTTGCAGGACATCCCGGCACTGGTCGAGCATTTCCTCGCCCACCACAACTTCTCCCGTCGCCTGAACAAACGGCTGAACCCGACTGCGCTGCGCCTGCTGATGGCCTACGGTTTTCCCGGCAACATCCGCGAACTGCGCAACATGGTGGAGCGCGCCATCATCGTCGGCGGCGGCAGCGATGAAATCCGCCCGGAACACTTCTCCTTCGAAGCGCTCGGCGAACAGCCGGGCCAGTTCAGCATGGGCTTCCAGCACGAACCGACGCTGGATGAAATCGAACGCCGCTACCTCGAACTCCTGGTCGCGAAGTACGCCGGCCACCGTGGCCAGATCGCCGCCATCCTCGGCATCAGCGAACGCAGCATCTACCGCCTGCTGGAAAAACACGGGCTCAAGGGGGAGGGATGACCTTGCCGGTGCAAACGTCCAGGGAATAACTTGTTGATACGCCTATTGCGCAATCGACAGCCGCAACGTGTCAGCTTGTTGCTCCATGCGTACCTTGCGCAGCGCATTCATGCCGAGCAGGGCTTCGCTGGTGAGGTTGGGCAGAATGGCGACGCTGACGTTGCCGATTCTGAACGGCCCGAATTCGATCTCATCGACTCGGCTGCTGCAGCCCTGAACCACGCCGTTGGCGGTTCGGAACGTCGCGGCAATATCACAGCCGACACCGATGCGGCTGGCGAGTTGCTGTGATATCGAAACGGTGCTGGCACCGGTGTCGATCAGGAAACTGACCGGCGCGCCTTGAATCGTGCCGTCGATATGGAAATGGCCATCCCGCGAACGGCTGAGGTCAATCCGGTCGGCGCCAAACACCTGGGCGGGCGGCGCTTCCTGACGCAGGAAAAAAAGGTAAAGCAGCAAGCCGATGCCCAGCCAGATGCCGGTATGCATGAATACGCTGCCCAGCTTGTTCAACCTGTCTTCTCCAGCACATCTGACAGAAGCATTGGTTTGCTCATGGACTGACTTTTTAATTACTCGCGGAAGGTTTTCTTCTTTTCGGAAAGCAGCGTGTCAATGATCTTGCCGGCCTTGTCCTTGGCGCCCAGGCCAAAGGCAATGGCGAAGGCCAGCCCAACGGCGCCGAACGCGATGATGAAAGCGGCTGTCAGCAATTCATTGGCGATCTGCAATTGCTCCATCGCCATGAAGAAGACAAACACCATCATCGCGTATTCGGAAAAGGTGGAGACGGTCAGCGCACCATCGAACTCCATATTCGACAGCCAGGCGAATACCAGACGGTTGATGAAGCGGGCCAGGATGGTGCCGAATACCAGAACCAGAATCGCGATGATGACATTCGGGATGTACAGCACGACCTTGTTGAACAGGTCGGCCACCATCTGCAAGCCAAGCGTGTCAGCGACGGTGACGATGGTGATCAGGATAGTCAGCCAGTACGCCAGATTACCGAGCACGGATGACACCGAGACATCGAGATCGGCGTGCTTCATGAATGCTTCGAGACCGGATTTTTCCGTCGCCCGATCGAACTTGAGCAGGATCAGCAGCCGCATGACGCCGGTTCTGACCAGTTTGGCCAGCATCCAGCCCAGAATCAGCGCAACCACGGCCAGCATCAGTTGCGGAATGAAATGGGTTAATTGGCCCCATAACACGGTGAGTGAGGCGACAAAACTATCGATGTATTCCATGGCAGTCTCCGTGAGTTGGCTTGATTGGTTTGATCGGTTGGATTGTATGAGTGTTTGATCAAGGGTTTGATGACCCCAATTCTTTATCGCAGCTGCGCCAGTTGCTCGCGGGAAACGACAAAGACTGTATCTTCACCGGCTTCAATTTCAGGCCAGACCAGCGCCAATTCAGGATATGCAGCTTCCATCTCGGCCCGGTTGTGGCCGATTTCGACGACCAGCAAACCACCCGGATTCAGGTGCGCTGCCGCATCTCGCAGAATGATCCGCGTCGCATCCAGCCCATCTTCGCCGGAACCCAACGCCAGCGCTGGTTCGTGGCGATATTCGCGGGGCAGGGCGGCGACGCTGTCGGCATTGACATATGGCGGATTGGAAATGATCAGGTCGTAGGTCATGCCGGCCAGCGGCTCAAACAGATCGCCCTGGTAAAGCGTGATCTGGTCTTCAAGTCCGTAGTCGGTAACGTTGCGCTGCGCGACCTGGAGTGCATCAGGTGACAGATCGACAGCATCGATTTCGGCATCCGGGAAGGCCTCTGCCAGCAACACGGCAAGGCAGCCTGAACCGGTACATAAATCGAGGGCGCGGAAGACGTTTTCCGGCTGTGTCAGCCACGGCTGCATCTGTTGCAGGATCATCGGCGCCAGGAATGAACGTGGCACGATGACCCGTTCGTCGACATAGAAACGATAGCCCTGCAGCCAGGCTTCATGCGTCAGATAAGGTGCCGGCAGGCGTTCATTGACTCGGCGATCCAGTATTTTTGCAATTTGATCGGCTTCTTCCGGCAACAAGCGCGCATCCAGGAATGGATCCAGCCGGTCCAGCGGCAGGTGCAGCGTGTGCAGAATCAGGTAGGCGGCTTCATCGAACGCGTTGTTGCTGCCGTGGCCGAAAAACAGTTCGGCGGCATTGAAGCGTGAAACCGCGAAGCGCAACCAGTCGCGCACGGTCAGCAGGGGGAGTGTGGCGAAATCAGCAGCGGAATCAGCAGCGGAATCAGTGGCGAAATCAGGCATGCAGCAATCGCTCCAGCACGCCCCGGTAAACCTGGGCGAGTTTTTCCAATTCATCGATGCCGACGTTTTCGTCGATCTTGTGAATACTGGCGTTGATCGGGCCGAACTCGACGACTTCCCGCGCGATGTCGGCGATGAAGCGACCATCCGAGGTGCCGCCGGTGGTGGAGAGTTCAGCTTCGATGCCGGTGACTTCCTTGATCGCGCCAGCCAGCGCATCGACCAGGCCGCCGCGCGGTGTCAGGAAAGGCTTGGCGCCGAGTTCCCAGGTGATTTCATAGTCCAGGTGATGCCGCTCAAGGATGGCGCAGACACGTTGCTGCAAGCCTTCGACCGTGCTGGCGGTGGAGAAGCGGAAATTGAATGCGATGTCGGCATGGCCGGGAATCACGTTCATCGCGCCGGTGCCGCTATGCATGTTGGAGATTTGCCAGGTGGTCGGCGGGAAGTATTCGTTGCCCGCGTCCCACTCGGTAGCGGCAAGTTCGGCGATTGCCGGCGCGGCGAGGTGAATCGGGTTTTTACCCAGATGCGGGTAGGCAATGTGGGCCTGAATGCCGTTAACCCGCAAGCGGCCATGCAACGAACCGCGGCGGCCATTCTTCATCATGTCGCCAAAGCGGTCGACGCAGGTGGGTTCGCCGACGATGCAGTAGTCGATCAATTCATTGCGCGCGGCCAGGCGCTCGACGACTTTCACCGTGCCATCCACCGCCGGACCTTCTTCATCCGAAGTGATCAGCCAGGAAATCGAACCGGCATGGCCGGGATTGGCGGCGAGGAAGCCTTCGACAGCAGCCAGGAAGGCGGCGATCGAGCCTTTCATGTCGGCCGTGCCGCGACCATAAAGCTGACCCTCGCGTTCTGCCGGTGTGAATGGATCGCTCGTCCACTGTTCCAGCGGCCCGGGCGGTACCACGTCGGTGTGACCGGCGAAACAGAGCAGGGGAGCGCTGTCGCCTCGCCGCGCCCAGAGGTTGATGACGTCACCACTGTTGACGCTTTCGATAACGAAACCAAGTGCGCCGAGTTTTTCCGCCAACCAGGTCTGGCAGCCCGCATCCTGCGGTGTCAGCGAACGGAGCGAAACCAGTTCGCGGGTGTATTCCAGCGCTTTACTTGGCATTCAGAGCGGTCTCGATGGCGTGAATGACTTCGTCTTCGGCTTCCTGCAACACCTTCCGCGCCGGACTGTTGCCGGCAATCGCGGTGGGGCGGTTAAACAGCGCGCTGGTGACGCCGTCTTTGTGGATCAGCGTGACATGCAGCGGACACAGGCCGAGCAGTTGTGGATCGAGATTGCTGACTTGATTCACATACCAGCCGCTGCAAAACACCAGCGAGGTGATGCCTTCAAGCTGGTTGCGGTTGTAATCGTCGCCCCACTTCTTCGCCATTCGCTTCAGGTTGTCCGAGATCGCCAGTTCATCGACCACGGCATAGCCGGCGTCATCCAGTTTCTTGCTGACTGCAGTCACGGCTTGCGCCAGCGGCAGCCGTGCCGATTTCTCAAAAACGGCTGGATTGGCGGCAAAAGCCAGGTTAAATATCCCTGACAAAACAATAGCTAATAGCCATTTTTTCAAGTTTATTCTCCGAAGAACGCAGCGTAATTTTCTTCACTGAAGCCGACCTGATATTGACCATCGCGATCGAGAATCGGGCGTTTGATGACGCTTGCGTTTTCCTGCATCAAGGCCAGCGCGGCGGTGGCACTGGTGATTGAGGCTTTGCGCTCATCGCTCAACTTGCGCCAGGTCTGGCCGTTGCGATTGATGATGGACTCCCAGCCCAGCAGCTTGCACAAGGTCTTCATCAATTCAGCCGGAACGCCCTGTTTCTTGTAGTCATGAAACTCATAGGGAATTTCGCGCTCTTCCAGCCAGGCGCGGGCTTTCTTGACGGTGCTGCAATTGGGGATGCCGTAAAGTTTCATGGCAAACTCGCTCGAGTTGAAAACCGCGCCATTTTACCTGCCTCGCATGTCTCACGCCTTCATCGTTCGCGCCGCCAACTGGAAACTGGATGAATCCGCCATTGCCCTTGTTCGGCGTGCTGTTTTCATCGATGAACAAGGCGTGCCCGAAGCACTCGAATGGGAGGCCGAGGATGTGCAATGCCATTGGTTTGTCGCAGTCGGACTGGATCAAAGCCTGATCGGCATCGTCCGCTTGACTGGTGCCGGGCGCATCGGCCGCATGGCGGTGTTGCCGGCCTGGCGGCGGCGCGGTGTCGGTCGGGCTTTGTTGGCGGCGGCGCTGACAAAAGCACGGGATCTCGGCTTTGCCCAGGTCCATCTTTCCGCACAAACCCACGCCATCGGCTTTTACGCCCGGCATGGTTTTATTGCTCAGGGGCCTGAATATCCAGATGCGGGGATTCCGCATCGCAGTATGAGTTTCGAATTTAGGGAAACAGGATGAACATTCGAATCGGGCACGGTTTTGACGTGCATGCCTTCGCCGAAGGCCGCAAGCTGATTATTGGCGGGGTGGAGATTTCTCATGAACGTGGTCTGCTCGGCCATTCCGACGCCGATGTGCTGTTGCATGCCATCTGCGACGCCTTGCTCGGTGCCGCGGCGTTGGGTGACATCGGCAAGCATTTCCCGGATTCGGATGCGCACTACAAAGGCATCGACAGCCGGAAATTACTGCGCCATGTCGCGGAATTGCTCGATGGTCACGGCTGGCAAGTCGGTAATGTGGACGCCACGATCATCGCGCAAGTGCCGAAGATGGCGCCGCATATTGCTGCTATGCGCGAACATATCGCGGTGGACATCGGCGTCGCCGCAGAACAGGTGAACGTGAAGGCGACGACGACCGAAAGATTGGGTTTCACGGGCCGCGAAGAGGGCATCGCGGCGGAAGCGGTCTGTTTGATCCAGAAAAAAATGTGACTGGCGTCAAACATGGCTGACGCCCCGACGTTACGGGTGTTTTTTGCGCTTTGGCCGAATGCAGATATTGCTGCACGCCTGCATGCGATTGCTCAGCAACAACATACGCAGTTGAGTGGCCGCGTCAGCCGCCTGGACACGTTGCACGCGACACTGGTTTTCATCGGCAATGTCGCGCCAGAGCGTTTGCCTGATCTGCTTGCCGCAGCCGAGGCTGTCGAAGCGCCTGCGTTTCAGCTGGTGCTTGATCAAGCCGGTTGCTGGCGTCACAACCATATTGCCTATCTTGGCGCGAAACAGGTTCCGACCGCTTTGCAAAGGCTGCAACTCGCGCTTGCCGAGAGAGTGAGAGCGGCAGGGTTTACGATTGAAACGCGAGCTTACTTTCCGCATGTCACGTTGCTGCGCAAAGCGGCTTGTGGGGAAATGATCTTTGCCGATCCAGAAACGGAAAATCCCGCACTGAATCCAGTCATCTGGCCGGTGCGGGATTTCGTGCTGGTCAAATCCAGCATGGGCGCGAATGGTTCGCGCTATGAGCCGATTGGCCGCTGGCCTCTGCAGTAAAAGTTCGCGATTTCTGGGATGTTCCGTCAAGCAATTGACTGCACAAGTTGCTCCGCGAGTTGCTTGATCGTTGCAGCATCAGCCGCTGCAAGTTCCAGCGTGGCGGCCTCCAGCGCACCGGAGAAATTCCGTTCAAGGGAGCGGGAATAGGCGGGGTCGTAATGGCGGATCAGCAATTCCGCGACCAGTTCATCCCACTGCCCAGCCATGGCCATGGCTTTCCAGGTTTCGATCTGCTGCTTGCCTTGAATTGCAACCAGGCAATCAAGTTTTTTGCCAAGCAGGTCAGCGTTGGCCAGGAAATGGGCGTATTCCTGTTTCAGCAGTTCGACCCGCACCGGAATCTCGGCATGCAGATTGACGCATTGCGAGGCACGCATCTGCTTCAGCAATACTTCCGGCGTATGCAGGTTGCCGATTTTCTTGCTCTCGGATTCGACGAAGACGGGCTTGTTGGGGTCAAAGCTGCGCAGCGTGAACCATAGACGCGACTCGAACAATTTTTGCGCCGGTTGCGGGCGGGCAGGGTAGGCGCCAAGGACTGAGCCCATGTGTGCGGCGAGATCTTCCAGGTCGAGCACCTGGGCGTTGCATGCCTGCATGGCATTCAGGAAACGACTCTTGCCGACGCCGGTTGGGCCGCAGATGACACGGAAATCGAATCTCAACGGCAACTCGGTCAGGTCTTCAATGACTCGATGCCGATAAGCTTTGTGGCCGCCTTCGAGTTGTGCCGCATGCCAACCGACCGCTCGCAGAATCGTGGTCATCGCCCCGCTGCGACTGCCGCCGCGCCAGCAATAGATCAGCGGCCGGTAATCGCGTGGTTTGGCATGAAAATAGGTTTCAAGATGATGCGCAATATTGCGTGATACCAGCGCTGCACCGACTTTTTTCGCGTCGAACGCGGAAGACTGTTTGTGCAAGGTGCCCACCATGGCGCGTTCCGCGTCATCCAGCACGGGCAACGAGATCGCACCGGGCACATGGTCCTCTTCGAACTCGCCGGGCGAACGGACGTCGATGATTTCATCAAAATCAAACAGCTCATCCATGCCAGCTTTGCCGTCCTTTCGCTTGTGCATGGCGGTGCTTGAATCGGTTCTGGATTGATTTTCGGTCAAGCGTTCTTGTCCCGCATCAGGCGAGATTTCTCGCGTTGCCAATCGCGGTCCTTTTGCACGGCGCGTTTGTCGTGCAGTTTCTTGCCTTTCGCCAGGCCGATTTCCAGTTTGACTCGGCCTTTGCTGAAATGCAGGTTGAGTGGCATCAACGTGTAACCGGCCTGCTGAACTTTGCCGATCAATTTGCGAATTTCGTGCGCGTGCAGCAACAATTTTCGGCTGCGAACCGGATCCGGATGGATATGGGTGGAAGCGGTCGGCAAGGGGCTGATATGGCAGCCGATCAACCAGACTTCTTCTTTCTTCAGAATCACATAGGCTTCCTTGAGCTGGGAGCGCCCGGCGCGTATGGCTTTGACTTCCCAGCCTTCCAGCATCAAGCCCGCTTCATAGCGTTCCTCGATGAAATATTCATGGAATGCTTTCTTGTTGTCGACGATGTTCATGGCGTGGAGGTTGGCAAGAGCGAGTGGCAAGAGCAAGTGGCAGGAGCAGGAGCTGGGGCAGGATCGAGTGAGATTTCGTGCTATTTTATCAGGCCCGTTCCCAGAACCCTTTTCGCTCGCTATGGCTGAAGTTGTGAAATCCGTCCTTGTGCCGTATTCGGCGGAAGAGATGTTCGTGTTGGTCGATGGCGTTGAGCGCTATCCGCAGTTTTTGCCCTGGTGCGGCGGTACTGAATTGCATTTCCGCGATGAGGTGACGACGGAAGCCACGATCCACATCCAGTACATGCAGGTGAAACAACATTTCACCACCCAGAACAGCAAGCGCCATCCGGAAGAAATGCACATTCGCCTGAAAAGCGGTCCGTTTCGAAAGCTGGAAGGCTCCTGGCACTTCAAAAAGCTGTCGCCTGAAGCTTGCAAGATTGATTTCGTCATGCATTACGAGTTTTCCAGCAGCCTGTTGGAAAAAGTGCTTGGTCCCGTATTCGGCATGTTGACCAACAATATGGTGGATGCTTTTGTGCGTCGCGCGGAACAGGTTTACGGCGAAAGATGAGCGAGCAGATTCACATCGAAGTGGTTTACGCCCTGCATGACCGGCAAAAGGTTGTTTCCGTGCAGCTGGCTCCTGGCGCTACGGTTCGCGACGCTGTCGAACGTTCCGGCTTGCAGACCGAGTTTCCGGAAATCGATCTGGCGGTGAACAAATTCGGCATCTGGAACAAGTTAACCAAATTGGACGCGGCGCTCCGAGACAAGGATCGCGTCGAAATCTACCGGCCCTTGATCGCTGACCCGAAGGAAGTGCGCCGTCAGCGGGCTTCTGAAGGTAAGGTCATGAAAAAGGGTGGTGGCGACGCGGAAGCGGGTTGATGCGAGTTTGCGCGGTTTCGGCACACGGCAATACGCTGGCCGCCGAACCCACAGCGGCGACTTCACTTTTTCTCAGTACTCGGCAGCTTGAGTTGTTCCAATCCCAGCCTGGCCTGGCTGGAAGCGAATCTGGCATGTCTGATCACGCCGGCGCTGTCGCCCACTGAGGCAGCTTCCTGCGCGGCCTGCAAGGCCGACTCGGCGGTGGTCCAAAGCGCAAATTTCACTCTTGCATCGCTGACGTCGTTTTCTGCTTGGGTCAGCATATCCCGTGCTTCCGGGGTGATGCTTGCGGTGGTTGCCGTCTGGGTGGGTTGTGTCGATTCGGTTGAAGCACAGCCGGTCATGCCGAATGTGCTCAAACCCGCACTAAACGCCGCGATCAGACCTGTGACAATCGGGAAAATGAACTTGCTGCTGACGCCTGCCATTTGATATTGATGATTTGAATTCGATGCTTGGAACATAGATCGCAGTTTGTCAGCAAGTCAATTGCTTCCGGTCAGCATATTTTCGGTGCAACCTTGGGAGCCCGCAGTCGCATCGGTATAATGCCTTTTTTGTGCGCCAGGTCTATCCATCATGCGAGTTTTGCAAAAAGCACTGACGTTCGACGACGTCCTTCTGGTTCCCGCGTATTCCGGCATTCTGCCGCGCGATGTCAGTCTGAGAACCCGGTTTACCCGGGGGATTTTCCTGAATTTGCCTGTTGTATCCGCCGCGATGGATACCGTGACCGAGGCGCCCATGGCAATTGCGATGGCACAGGAAGGCGGCATCGGCATCATCCACAAGAATCTGACCCCTGAAATGCAGGCCGCCGAGGTGGCCAAGGTCAAGCGATATGAATCCGGCGTGGTGAAAGACCCGATCACCATCAACCCGACCATGAGCGTGCGCGATGTGCTCGAAATTACCCGTCGCTATCGTATTTCCGGCCTGCCGGTGGTGGATGAAATGGGCAAGGTGCAGGGTATCGTCACCAATCGCGATCTGCGTTTTGAAACCAATCTCGACCATCTGGTGCGCGACATCATGACCCCGCGCAACAAGTTGGTGACGGTGAAGGAAGGTGTCAGCAAAGAAGAAATCATCGCGCTGCTGCACAAGCACCGGCTTGAGCGTCTGGTTGTGATCAATGACGATTTCGAACTCAAGGGCCTGATCACCGTCAAGGACATCCGCAAATCAAGCGAACACCCACTCGCTAACAAGGACAGCATGGGGCATCTGCTGGTCGGCGCCGCAGTCGGTGTCGGTCCCGAGAACGAAGAACGTATCGCCGCGCTGGCCGAGGCGGGTGTCGATGTCATCGTGGTCGATACCGCGCATGGCCATTCCCAAGGCGTACTGGACCGCGTCAAGTGGACCAAGATGAAATACCCGCATATCCAGGTCATTGGCGGCAACATCGCTACCGCCGATGCCGCACTGGCACTGGTCGATCATGGTGCTGACTGCGTCAAGGTCGGCATCGGCCCCGGTTCGATCTGCACGACACGGATCGTTGCGGGTGTCGGCGTGCCGCAAATCACCGCCGTTGCCAATGTCGCTGCTGCGTTGGCCGAGTCGGGTGTGCCACTGATCGCCGATGGCGGCATTCGTTATTCCGGCGACATCGCCAAGGCCATCGCGGCCGGCGGTCATTGCGTCATGCTGGGCGGACTGCTCGCCGGCACGGATGAAGCGCCGGGTGAAATCGAGCTGTATCAGGGCCGTTCCTACAAGTCGTATCGCGGCATGGGCTCTCTCGGTGCGATGCAGAAGGGTTCCAAGGATCGCTACTTCCAGGACAACGAAAGCAATGCCGACAAGCTGGTGCCGGAAGGCATCGAGGGCCGCGTACCGCACAAGGGCAGCGTCCTTTCCGTGCTGCATCAACTGATGGGCGGTCTGCGTTCTTCGATGGGTTATCTGGGCGCCGCAAGCATCGAACGCTTCCACGAGACCGCGCAGTTCGTTGAAATCACCAACGCCGGTATCAAGGAATCGCATGTTCACGACGTGCAGATCACCAAGGAAGCGCCGAACTACCACGTTTGATCCGCCCATGTTGAATGAGCAGGCCATCCTTGACGCAGCCAGACGCGCCGCCGCCGC
The DNA here is from genome assembly GCA_020049245.1 of Betaproteobacteria bacterium. Classification (GTDB taxonomy): domain Bacteria; phylum Pseudomonadota; class Gammaproteobacteria; order Burkholderiales; family Thiobacillaceae; genus PFJX01. Next base: position 10,947 of record JAIFLB010000073.1, read on the forward strand.
CGCGACGCGTCCGGCCAGTGTGATGTTGTTTGGCTCCTACGCGCGCGGCGAGGCGGATGATCAGTCCGATCTGGATTTGCTGATTATTGAAGATGAAGTAGCCGACAAGGCGGGTGAGTATTTGCGTATTCATCGCGCCATCGGGTCGCTCGGTGTTGGCGTCGATGTGCTGGTATTTTCTCGGCGGGACTTCGAACGGAGAAGTCTGGTGCCCGGCTCGCTGCCGCATCGTGTCCGTCATGAAGGCAGACTTCTCTATGACACCGCAAGCTGAAGAGGCACGACGGCTGCTGCGTCTGGCGAAACGTGATCAAGGCACCTTTGGCTTGCTCCTATCCTTGCCACAATCGGAACTGTCGGCGCTTGGTTTCCATGCCCAGCAATCCGCCGAGAAGGCGCTGAAAGCGGTCACCGTGCATGCTGGATTGACTGTTTCAAGAACGCATGATCTGGTGGCGTTGGGTTCCATGCTTGGCCATAACGGTTTCGAATTGCCCGTATCTTCCGATGAACTGCGTTTGTTGAACCCTTTCGCAGTCGAATTTCGCTATGACGATGAAATCGTTGCTCTAGTCACCCGCGATCAACTCGCGGACTTGCTGGCTGCGATCCTTGAATGGGCCGCCGCTTGCATTGATCGTGTTGCCGAGGTGCCCGACGATGTGCCCGACGATGCGCCCGAATAACCGGTTTCTCCAAGGCTGACTTCCAAACCATGCACGCCAAAATCCTGATCCTCGACTTCGGTTCCCAATACACCCAGCTCATCGCCCGCCGCGTGCGCGAGGCCAACGTGTATTGCGAACTGCATCCTTATGATGTTTCCGAACAGTTCATCCGCGATTTTTCGCCGGCCGGGGTGATTCTTTCCGGCGGACCGTCCTCGGTCACCGAGGACGACACGCCGCGTGCGCCCCAGGTGGTGTTCGATCTGGGTGTACCGGTGCTGGGCATTTGTTACGGCATGCAGACCATGGCAGCGCAGCTGGGCGGCAAGGTCGAGACTGCCAGCCATCACGAATATGGCTATGCCGAACTGCGCGCACGCGGTCATTCAAAGTTGCTGGCCGATGTGCAGGATCGGGTTGATCCGGATGGCAAAGCCTGGATGGATGTCTGGATGAGCCATGGCGATCGCGTCGTCGAGCTGCCTCCCGGCTTCAAGGTAATCTGCGACAACGCCTCGACGCCGGTCGCCGGCATGGCCGATGACGAGCGGCGTTTCTACGGCGTGCAATTCCACCCGGAAGTCACTCACACGCTGCAAGGCAAGGCGATCATTGACCGCTTTGTGCATGATCTATGCGGCTGCGGCCAGGACTGGAACATGCCGGATTACATTTCCGAAGCGGTTGCCAAAATTCAGGCCACGGTGGGCAACGATGAAGTCATCCTCGGCCTTTCCGGTGGCGTCGATTCCTCGGTCGCGGCGGCGCTGATTCACCGCGCGATCGGCGACAAGCTGACCTGCGTGTTTGTCGATACCGGCCTGCTGCGTCTTTATGAAGCCGAGCAGGTGATGGAAACCTTCGGCAAGAATCTTGGCGTCAAAGTCATCCACGTCGACGCCACCGCCCAGTTCATGGGCAAGCTGGCCGGCATTGCCGACCCGGAAAAGAAGCGCAAGATCATCGGCGGCGAGTTCGTCGCGGTTTTCCAGGCCGAATCGGCCAAGCTGGAAAATGCCAAATGGCTGGCGCAGGGCACCATTTACCCGGACGTCATCGAATCCGCCGGCGCCAAGAGCAAGAAGGCGCACGCCATCAAGAGCCACCACAACGTCGGCGGTCTGCCTGACGACATGCATTTGAAGTTGCTGGAACCCCTGCGTGAACTGTTCAAGGACGAAGTGCGCGAACTCGGCGTCGCCCTAGGCCTGCCGCACGACATGGTGTATCGCCACCCGTTCCCCGGCCCTGGCCTGGGCGTGCGCATCCTCGGAGAAGTGAAGCAGGAATACGCCGATCTGCTGCGTCGCGCTGATCACATTTTTATTGAAGAGTTACGCGCAAGTGGTTGGTATGAAAAGACTTCTCAGGCTTTCGCGGTATTCCTGCCGGTGAAAGCAGTGGGCGTCATGGGTGATGGCCGCACTTACGATTACGTCATCGCCCTGCGCGCTGTGCAGACCCAGGATTTCATGACTGCGCACTGGGCCGAACTGCCTTATGCACTGCTGGGTAAGGTCAGCAACCGGATCATCAACGAAATTCGTGGCATCAACCGAGTTACCTACGACATCACCGGAAAACCGCCCGGCACGATCGAGTGGGAATAAGAAAACCGGCTCAAGCCGGCTTGCTTATTTGTGGCTGCCCAGTGCGGACCTGTCTTTACCTACCGGTGTCGTAACCCGGCGCAGCTTGTCCCTCGTTGCTGCCGCCAAAATCGACTTTTGGCGGTGCACTGATCGCTTTTTCGTTCTCCACTGTGAAATTCGCTTTCGCCTGGTGGCCAAACATCATCGCGGTCAGGTTGCTGGGGAAGGAACGCACCGTGATGTTGTAGTCCTTGACCGTTTCAATGTAACGATTGCGGGCCACGGTGATGCGGTTTTCGGTGCCTTCCAGTTGCGCTTGCAGGTCTCTGAAGCCGGCATCGGCTTTTAGCTGCGGGTAGTTTTCCGAGACCACCAGCAGGCGACTCAGGGCGCTGGAAAGCTCACCTTGGGCGGCCTGAAATTTTTCCAGTGCTGCCGGGTCGTTGACCAGTTCCGGTGTCGCCGCGATCTGGCCGACACGAGCGCGAGCGGCGGTGACTTCAGTCAATACCTTGGCTTCATGCGCAGCGTAGCCTTTGACGGTATTGACCAGATTTGGCACCAGGTCGGCGCGGCGCTGATACTGGTTGAGCACTTCCGACCAGCCGGCCTTGATTGCTTCATCCTGCGCTTGCAAGGTGTTGTAGCCACAACCGTTAAGGCTCAGTACAGAAAGTAACATGACGAACGAAATCAATATTTTGCGCATTGCTTTTCCCGTTATGGATAAGGTTTTTTCAAGTCTTCAATGACTGCATCGTATCGCGAGCCAGAACCAGATCTTCCCAGACTTTGGCTTTGTCCAGCGGGTTACGCAGCAGGTAAGCCGGATGATAGGTCACCACCAGCGGCACGCCGCGATAGCGATGCAACTGGCCGCGCAGTTTGCCGATTGGCGTATCGGTGGCAAGCAGGCTTTGCGCGGCGAAGCGACCCAGCGCCACGATCAACTTGGGCTGGATGAGTTCGATCTGGCGTTCCAGATAGGGCAGACAGGCGGCGACTTCTTCCGGTTTCGGGTCACGGTTGGCCGGCGGCCGCGATTTCAGTACGTTGGCGATGAATACATTGTTGCCGCGTGCGAGGCCGATCGCGGCCAGGATTGCATCCAGCAATTTGCCGGCATCCCCGACAAACGGTTCACCCTGGCGATCTTCGTTGGCGCCTGGTGCTTCACCGATGAACAGCCAATCGGCATGCGGATCGCCGATGCCCGGCACAGCTTGTGTGCGGGATTTGGCTAGGTCACAGCGGGTACAGGCTTGAATCGCGGCATTCAGCGCAGTCCAGTCCATTTCGCCTATGCGATGCATCTCTTCAGTCGGCGCGACCGGGACGGCCTTCGGTAACTCAGGCTTTAGCAATACGGCCGGCGGCTGGGGTGCAGGGGCAGGGCGGGGTGGTGGTGCAGCAGTTGTCGGAGCGGTAGTTGAGTGTTCCGGCTGTTGCACCGCAACTTCCTGCTCGAGTGCAACTTGCACCGGTGTGCGCAGCCGCCATGCCGGCCACAAGCCGAGTACCTGCAAGCGGTCCTGTCTTGAAAGGCTCATGCCGACATTCGCATCAAAACAGCATCCGCATTACCAGCGCGTCTTCCGCGCCATGGTCGGATGGGTAATAGCCTTTGCGCAGCGCGATGGTTTCAAAGCCGAGACGCTGGT
>JAIFLB010000034.1:0-971 GCA_020049245.1 Betaproteobacteria bacterium
AGCAGTATCAGTACATCCTGCGCGACGAGTCGATGCACTGCAATTTCGGCATCGACATGATCAACCAGATCAAGCTGGAAAACCCGACGCTATGGACCAACGAGTTCAAGGCCGAGTTGAAAGGCATGTTCGAAAAGGCCGTCGCGCTGGAATACCAGTACGCCGAAGACACCATGCCGCGCGGTGTACTGGGCCTGAACGCGCCGATGTTCAAGGAATATCTGCGCTTCATTGCCAACCGCCGCGCCACCCAGATCGGCCTCGACGAACTGTATCCTGGCGCCAACAACCCGTTCCCGTGGATGGCGGAAATGATCGACCTGAAGAAGGAGAAGAATTTCTTTGAAACCCGCGTCACCGAGTATCAGACCGGCGGGGCATTGGCCTGGGATTGATCTCAGATCGGCTTACTTGTCTTGGTACCGAGAAACCTGCTGTCAATTGCATGAGATGAATGCGTGGGCAAGCAATATTCCTCTCTGCCCGATTTCTGCAGTTAACGTGCAGGATTCGGGCAGCGTCATCGATCTGACAGTTGCCTTGGCAAAGCAAAGGCTTGATTTTTTGGCGAGCAAAATCAACACTGCCAAGCTATCGGCTGGCGTAGTAACAAATAGGGAATACCCCATGTCGCGCGCTCGGCCAGGACGCTCAAAACGCCAGAATTGGCCATTCAACCTACTGAATATTCTAGGGAAAACATGAAACCTAATGCGTTAGCTCTTGCCTTGATCTCATCGGCAACCGCCCTGCCCGCTACAGCCCACGCGGCCAACGACATCTGTTCACAGCTGATCATTTTTGCCGTTACCCAGTTCTGCCAGATACTGCCCAATGGGCAGAATCTTTGTCAGCCAATCGGCCTGGCGCGCCCCGACCCGACATGCAATCCTCCCAGTGCCAATCAAGTGGTTCAGATTCCGCTTGGGCCACCCTCCATTCAGACATGGCCGTATGCGCAATTTCCTACT
>JAIFLB010000034.1:992-5110 GCA_020049245.1 Betaproteobacteria bacterium
CTTTTGCACCTAACACTTTTGTACCCAACACATCGGCACCCACTGCGTTCGTGCCGAAACAGTTCGCAAGCAATCCCTATTTGACTTACTTGGCTGGGCAGCCCGCCAATGCCGGCATCCCATCAACCGCCCAACCAACCGCACCAATCAGTGCACCCGGCTTAGCGGCGAAAGCCCCTGACAGCGAGCCGACAAAGGCTCCGGTTGCACCGCCGGTTCAAATGCCAGCAATGGTTGCCGAAATAAAACCTGAAGCCATCGTCGTAGCTTCACCCATGCCTGCGGTCGCGCAGCCTATCGACAAGTTGATGCCCGAGGCAAAACCAGAGGCCAAGCCGGAGAGCCCTCCAACGGTAAGCGCCAAAGCTGATACACCGCCCGCCGTCGAGCAAGCAGCCGCAGGGGTCGGCACCGTAGCTTCCACCGTAGTTGCCCCTCAGCCCGAACCTGCCGCCGTGCAGATGCCACCTGCTGTTGAAACCAAACCGGTTGAAAAAAATGTGGCGCAGGTAAGCACAGAAGCCGCACCCGCCAGCCCGGTTCAAACTGAAGCCGCCAAACAAGCAGAAGTGGCTAAAAACGAGGCCGAAAAGGCACGTCAAGACGCACTGGCGCATTTCGAATTCGACAGCGCGGAATTGACCCCGGCAGGCCGAACCATGCTGGATGAATGGCTGAAACAGGCTTCACCCAATGATCCAATTCTGGTGACCGGACACGCCGACCGTCTCGGACCGGAGCCCTACAACAACAAGCTGTCATTGTTGCGCGCAGAATCGGTCAGAAAATACCTGGTCAACAAAGGCAAGCCAGCGAAACGAATCGAGATTCAAGCCAAGGGTGAGAAATTCCCGCTCATCAGCTGCACCGGCGCGCCTAACGATGCCACCATCGCCTGCCTTGCGCCAAACCGCAGAGCTGAAATCTTTTTCAAGCCAAGCGTCAGGAAGGTAGCGCGCACAGCCACCAAACTGATCAAGCCAAAAGCAAGCCGATAACCAAATGTCATTCACCTATTGCATGACTTCCCATTGCCCGCTGGCGGGTGATTGCCAGCGCTTTGAAGAAGATGCCTCACGCAACAGTCTGCATCGCACCTATGCTGATTTCAGTGAGGAACTGGTGCGTCAAGCCGGTGGCGACATCCGTTGCCCTTTCTTCACACCGCATGAGAAGTCAACAACATGAACGATCCGCATCAAAAACCCACCTTCTGGATTGGTAACGGCCTGCTCGGACTTGCCTTGGCGATGATGTTTTTCCTTGGTCCGCTATCCGAAATGCTTGGCGGCTGGGCGGTCGTCGTCTGGATGGCGCTGGCTGGCGTCGGCATGTATCTGATTACCAAAGACAAGGGACCGACAAGCAACCTGCCGGATTAATCTTTTTGCTGGATTTGCAATGCCACAACTCTTGTCAGCCACCGAAGCCCGCATTCTTGGCGTATTGATTGAGAAGGCGAAAACAACGCCAGACGCCTATCCGCTCACGGTCAACAGTCTGACCGCCGGCTGCAATCAGAAAACCTCGCGTGAACCGGTCATGTCACTGTCCGAAAGCGAGATCCAAAGCGCGCTCGAAGAATTACGCAGCCGGACTTTGGTCATGGAAAGTTATGGCGCCTCCGGCCGCGTACTGCGTTATGCGCACAATTTCGCCAAGGTGTATGGCGTGCCCGCTGCCAGCGTTGATCTGCTCGCCATACTGATCCTGCGCGGCTCGCAAACCGCCAGTGAATTGCGCGCCAACAGCGAACGCCTGCATCGTTTTGCCGATGCATCCAGCGTTGAAGCCTTTCTTGAAGAACTGGCCGCAAAAGACAGCGGCGCTATGGTACTGAAACTGCCCAGACAACCGGGTGCCCGCGAACAACGCTGGACTCATCTGCTGTGCGGCATGCCAACTGTGGAAAGCATCAGCACCAGTTTTTCCACACCGCCCTCCGCACTGGTTTCTGACCTTGAAGCGAGAGTGGAACGGCTTGAACTGGAAGTTGCAGAACTGCGTACCTCATTGGCACGACAAGCAGCGGAATAGGCTGCAAAATTAATCACCCACCGAATTGAAATTGTGCGGATGCAGCATTAAGAATACGCTTGACTGTGCATCGCCATATTCGACAGCATTTTTTCAACCATCCGGATTCAACACCATGACTGATCTTGCAGCGTACGTCAGCGAAACAGACATCACAGAAGCCATTATTCAATCCAGCCAACGCATCACCCCGGAATCCACTAACGAAGTCAGGCTGATTGTGCTTCACATCAATTCACCCGCCTTCTACTTTCTGGAAGGCCAGAATATCGGCGTCCTGACCCCGGGCCCGCATCCGTTTGGCAACAAAACACATCACCGTTACTACACCATTGCCAACGCCAGAAAATCGGCTGACGGCGAAGGCGTTGAACTGGAATTGCTGGTGCGCCGCTGTTTCTACATCGATGAAGTCTCCGGCGAACAATATCCCGGCGAAGCCTCCAACTATCTGTGCAATGCGCAACCAGGTGACAAAATCAGCCTTACCGGTCCGCATCGCAGTCCGTTCAGAATCCCGGCTGACAAGACCAGCAACCTTTTGATGCTGGGCACCGGCACCGGAATTGCCCCATTCCGCGCCTTCCTGCGCCGGGTGTATCAGGAACAAGGCGAATGGGATGGCAAGGTGCGTCTGTTCTATGGCGCCAGAACAGGCGCTGAAATGCTCTACATGAATGACATCAATCAGGATCTGACCAATTACTACGATCAGGCAACATTCAAGGCGATTCAATCGCTCAGCCAAGGCGTACTAAAGGATGAAGGCGATGCGCTGCAAAATGGCGTCGAAGCCCATGCCAGCGAAATATGGGCACTCCTGCAAGAGCCGAAGACCCACGTTTATCTAGCCGGCATCAAGAAAATATCGGCAGCCTTTGATGCCAGCATGGCAAAAATAGCTGGATCAGAGGTGCAATGGCACGCAGTCAAACAAGCGCTGATTGACGACAAACGCTGGTCAGAACTGACTTACCACTAAAACGATTCAGTGCGCGTCAATGCAGAAAGCATCGATGCGCACTAATCGTTTTCAACAAAAGTCAGTGAAACCGAATTCAGGCAATAGCGCTGGCCGGTCGGCGGCGGACCATCATCGAAGACATGGCCGAGATGGCCATCACAACGCGCACAACGAATTTCATCTCGAATCATGCCGTGGCTGACATCACGAACGACGCGCACATGCTCCGGATCAAACGACTGATAGAAACTCGGCCAACCCGTGCCCGACTCGAACTTGGCAGCGGAACGAAACAGCGGTAGATCACACAATCGACAGTGATACACACCGCTTGCTTTATTTGCGAGCAAACCACCACAGAACGGAGGTTCCGTCCCCTGATGCAAAATCACCCTTCGTTCTTCATCACTCAACCCAGAAACACTGCGTTCCCGCTCTTCAGCAGAAAGCGGGCTCAAATCATGACCAGAAGCGGAAACATGCGGTGGAATCGGATTAGATTGAGACACTACACCCCCTAAAAAGGCTATTTCGATTGAATAGTATCGGCTGGAAACAGCCAATCAAAGGAAAGTGGCGAAATATTGAATAGGGATAGATAGACAATAAAAAAACGGACATTCTGGTCACCCAGAATATCCGCTTAGTAATGTGTTGGCGGAGTGGACGGGACTCGAACCCGCGACCCCCGGCGTGACAGGCCGGTATTCTAACCAACTGAACTACCACTCCAAATGACTACTTGACTTCGCCAAAACAGTCGAAAACCTATCGGCTACGAAGTCGAAGCATTATAGGCAACTAACCCATATACAGCAATAGTTGCATGATGTTTTCAGTCCAATTTCTTAATCAGAATGCGGGGTGTAGACCTATATCAGCCCTGCAGTAAATGACATGAACGCCTCATCCAAGCCTAGTGTTATTCACACCCAAAACGGAAAATTTTTGTGCCAGCCCATGCCGGTCGGAAAACCAATAAAAAACCCGCACTTAGGCGGGTTTAGTGGACTTCCTTGGACTTTTTAAAACTACTAACTGGTGGGTGCTAACGGGCTCGAACCGCTGACATTCTGCGTGTAAGGCAGACGCTCTACCAACTGAGCTAAGCACCCTT
>JAIFLB010000152.1 GCA_020049245.1 Betaproteobacteria bacterium
CGGATTCGCTCCAGCGAGGTGGTGTAGGCAAAACGCACATTTCGGCTCGCTGCATGCGAGCCGAAATCGTTTCCTGGGGTGATCGCCACGCCGGCATCCAGCAACAGCTGCTCTGCCAGTGCTTCCGCCGGCATGCCGAAACGACTGATATCGGCGTAACAATAAAAAGCGCCTTGCGGAGCGCTCCTCACCTCAAAACCCAGACGCGCCAACTCCGGCAACAAAGCATCTCGCCGCAGCCGCAGTTCTGCTTTGCAGGTTTCGAGCAGCACGCGCGTTTCGTTGTTCAGCGCGACCAGTGCGGCATACTGAGCGATGGTCGGCGCAGAAAGGAAGATGTTCTGCGCCAGCTTGTCGATGCTGCTCAGCAACGACGGCGGCACCAACATCCAGCCCAGACGCCAGCCGGTCATCAGGAAATACTTCGAGAAACTGTTGATCACGATCACGTCATCGCCAAGTCCAGCGGCGCTGGCCGGCGATTCGTCATACACCAGCTCGTGATAAATCTCGTCGACGATCAGCCAACCACCGCGCGCCCGTACTTCGGCATGGATCGCTGCCAGTTCCTCCGGCGCAATCAAGGTTCCGGTTGGATTGCCCGGGTTCGCCACCAATACGCCCCGGGTCTGTGGCCCCCAGTGCCGCGCAACCGCCTCGGCGGTGAGTTGATAGCCGGTCTCCGGCCCCACCGGAATGCCAACCGCGCGGGCCTCGACCAGCCGCGCGAAATGCCGATTACAGGGATAGCCGGGATCGGCGAGCAGGATTTCCTCGCCCGGATTGAATAACGCCGCCATCGCCAGCAACAAGGCGCCGGACGCGCCTGGCGTCACGCAAACCCGGCTGGGTGACACCTCCACGCCGTAGCGGTCGCCGTAGTAATCGGCGATTGCCTTGCGCAACGCCGGCATGCCGAGCGCCGGTGTGTAGTGAGTATGCCCGGCGCGCAATGCGGCGATACCGGCTTCGACGATCGGCGCCGGCGTTGCGAAATCGGGTTCCCCGACTTCCAGATGAATGATGTCGCGCCCGGCCGCTTCCAGCTCGCGTGCCCGCGCCAGGATCGCCATGACGCGAAACGGTTCGATATCCTCGGCGCGCTGGGCGATGTTCACGTCAAGCGCGCTTACAGATGTTCGGCGATGAACTCGCGCACGAAATGCTCCGGTTTGGCGCTATGGAAACGCGCAACCTCTTCACCGTTCTTGAACAGCAATACCGTCGGGAACCCACGCGCGCCATAGCGGCCGGCCAGCTTCATGTTTTCGTCCTCATCCACCTCGACCTTGGCCAGCTTGACCTTGCCGGCGAACTCGGGAATCACCTTGGCCAGCACCGGCGTCAGAAAATGGCAGGGGCCACACCATTCCGCCCAGAGATCGACCAGGATGAGTTGATGATGAGAAGCTTCGATGACGTCGTGCTCGAAATGATGCAAATCAGTATCGAAAATGTACTGCCCCTTGCAGGCTTCCTCGTGTTTGTGGTCGTGATGTTGCAGCGTCATGATGGTTCCACCCCTTGCAAAAACGGCGCCAGCCGAGTCAACGGATCTTGCCGGTAAAACTGGCGCAGTTGTTCATAGACCGCCGGATAGTCGTCGAACAGGATATCCGGCGCTTCAAAAAAATACTCGCTCAGCACGGCAAAGAATTCGGCCGGGCTCTCGCTCGCATAAGGATCGATTTCCGTCTCTTCGTCCGCATCGACGCGGCGGCAGAAATCGGTATAGGCGGCATTGAAGATGCCTGACCAGGTTTCCACCGACATGCCGGTGTGCAGTGCCGGCAAGCCATTCACCGAGCCATTGCGCATATCCAGCTTGTGGGCGAACTCGTGAATCACGACGTTGTAGCCCTGGCAATGGCCGGAGGCAATGACATCGTCGAGCGACAACACCAGCGGCCCGCCTTCCCAGGCCTCGCCGCTGAGCGGCTGGCGCACGCGATGCACGATGCCGAAGTCATCGGTAATTTCCCGGTCCGGGACGAACTCACCTGGATACAGAATGATTTCGCGCCAACCCAGATAGGCCGGATAACCCAGATTCAGGATCGGCAAAGCTGCCTGCAACGCGATCGCGGCGCGCAGCGAAGCATCGAGTCGGGCACCTGAAACCGGCGTCATGGTTTTATCCGTCAGCAATTGCTCGGCCAGCTCGCACAAGGTGTGCTTTTCCGATTCAGACAGGCCGAAAAAAAGCGGCAGGGCAAGTGTCGTTGACACCGCTTTCTGCCACTCATCACCCGAGGCAAGATCATCGCCGACCGCCTCGGACCGGGAAAAGAGCGTCTTCCAGAAACCCGGCACCGGCGCTCTCTCCGATAAAAACTCAGCCTTCGCGATTGGCCCGCTTGCGCTCATGCTCTTTCAGGAAGCGCTTGCGGATACGGACGCTCTTCGGCGTGATTTCCACCAGTTCGTCGTCGGCGATGAATTCGACGGCGGATTCCAGCGTCATGATCGTCGGCGGCACCAGGCGCACGGCTTCGTCGGTGCCGGAGGCGCGCACGTTGGTCAGTTGCTTGCCCTTGATCGGGTTGACCACCAGATCGTTGTCGCGGCTATGCACGCCAATGATCATGCCTTCGTACAGCGGATCGTTGTGCTGCACGAACATGCGGCCGCGATCCTGCAATTTCCACAAGGCATAGGCCACCGCCGCGCCGTCTTCGGCGGAGATCAGCACGCCGTTGCGACGTTCCGGCATGTCCGGACGCACCGGGCCCCAGTCGTCGAACACGTGGCTCATGATGCCGGTGCCGCGCGTCATGGTCATGAAATCGCCCTGGAAGCCGATCAGGCCGCGCGCCGGAATACGGTATTCCAGACGCACCCGACCCTGACCGTCCGGCACCATGTCGAGCAGGTCGCCGCGACGGCGGCCGATTTCTTCCATGATCGAACCCTGGTGGGTTTCTTCCACGTCGATGGTGAGCAGTTCGTACGGCTCCTGCTTCTCGCCGTCCATTTCACGGGTGACCACGCGCGGACGCGACACGGCCAGCTCGAAGCCTTCGCGGCGCATGTTTTCGATCAGGATGGTCAGGTGCAATTCGCCACGGCCGGACACCAGGAAGACATCCGCGTCTTCCGTGTCTTCCACGCGCAGCGCGACGTTGACCAGCAGTTCTTTCTGCAGGCGGTCACGGATGTTGCGGCTGGTGACGAACTTGCCTTCCTTGCCGGCGAACGGCGAGGTGTTGACCATGAAGTTCATCGTCAGGGTCGGCTCGTCGATGGCGATCACCGGCAGTGCTTCGGGGTTTTCGACATCGGCGATGGTGGCACCGATCGCGACGTGCTCGACGCCGGAAATAATGATGATGTCGCCGGCTTCGGCTTCTTCAACCGGCACGCGATCGAGACCACGGAAACCCAGGATGCTGCCGATGCGGGCCTTTTCCTTGAACTCGTCACCGAGCAGCACCATGACTTCCTGATTCAGCTTCATGCGACCGCGCTGGATGCGGCCAACGCCAAGGCGGCCAAGGTATTTCGAATAATCCAGCGCCGCGATCTGCATTTGCAGCGGCTCGTCCGGGCTACCGCTGGGCGGCGCGACATGTTTCAGAATGGTCTGATACATGGCTTCCATATCGGTTTCCGGATTCTTCTCGTGTTCTTCCAGATTCAGCGTCGCCCAACCTTGCAGTGCGGAGGCGTAGACCACCGGAAAATCCATCTGCTCATCGGTCGCGCCAAGCTTGTCGAACAGATCGAAGGTCTCGTTGATGACCCATTCCGGACGGCTGCCGGGACGGTCGACCTTGTTCACCACGACGATCGGCTTCAAGCCGGGCCTTCGACCGCGTCGACCAGCAGCAGACAACCATCCACCATGCCGAGCACGCGCTCGACTTCACCGCCGAAGTCGGCGTGGCCGGGGGTGTCGACGATGTTGATGCGATAACCCTGGTAGTCGATGGCGGTGTTCTTCGCCAGAATGGTGATGCCGCGCTCCTTTTCCAGGTCATTCGAATCCATCACGCGTTCAGTCACCTGCTGGTGAGCAGCGTAGGTGCCGGCTTGTTGCAGAAGCTTGTCAACCAGCGTGGTCTTGCCATGGTCGACGTGCGCGATGATGGCGATGTTGCGGAGGGCGCGGGCCATTTAAATGTGTCCGTTCAGAAAAACGCAAGATTCTAACATTGCCATCTTGCCAATTCTTGACAGCATTCAATAGCAAAGGCTGAACAGTTTCCAGCCGCTGCTTATTTCGCAACCTTTGCGGCGGCTGGCCGAGTCGAATTCGCTTGATTCTGCTTGCCAGCCAGCAAACGACCGAGTTCACCATTGCACTGCCCACTCAGATCGCGATACGACTCCGGGCTGTCGATGACTGGATGCCGCATCTGGCCGAGCGCCTGATAAACGTAATTGAACTGCTGGAAGAAGCGGTTGCGCGCCTGCTCCTGATTCAGGCTGCCAGTCCGTTCAATGGCAGCGGTATCGAACACGTCCTGGCTGAACTGGCGGACTTCATCCGACATGATGCGCAACACTTCCAGGTCATAGTCCTGATGCTTCATTTCATGATCCAGCACCAGCTTGAAAGCGCAGGAATCCTTTGGCAGTTCGCTGGCAACGTAAATCACCGGGGCGGTCACAATCCGTGTCGTCATCGACAAGCGCTTGCCGGGCAAGTTCGTCTCGTTGAAGCTCAACTCGACCTTCTGCCGGTTTTGAAACAACCCGACCCCGAGGTCCGCCTTGAAGCCGCCTTGCGCTTGCGCCAGCGTGATTTGCTTGACGTTCTTGCTGTGATCTATCGACAAAACGCCATGCTCGATGACCACCCGATTGCTGATCTGCCAATTTGCACCCGCGTTTGCCATCAAGGGGACGCAGAATGACAGGCCGCTTATCACGGCAACACAGCGCAGAAACACCCTTTCAATGAACATCAGGCTTGGCCTATCAAAGTAAGCATTTGCAGGCTGATATTACGCAGTTGAATCAACGCATTGCCCCATCATTTCGCATAAAAACAAGAAAACCACATAGAATCAATGTATTACGACAAACCCTCGCGGCTCTATGTGTTTTAAGAGTGTGCCACGAAGAGTTTAGTAATTAGACAAACAGCCGATATCAAATCGAACTGCTCTACAAACCAACAAAACAATATTCCATGGACCTCAACACTTTCTCTGTGCTGAAAAACATCCGCGTTCTTTATGTCGAAGACGATGCTGCCACACGGGAAGAACTTGCCGAGATTCTCACCTTCTGGGTCAAAGATCTCGAAGTCGCCAGTAATGGGCAAACGGGTCTGGAACTGTTCTCGCGGCAACCGCATGACATTGTGGTGACCGACATCCAGATGCCGACCATGAATGGCCTGGCAATGAGCACGGAAATGCGCCGCTTGTCGCCACATCAACCGATTCTGGTATTGAGCGCCTACAACGACGTCGAATATCTGTTTCACGCAATTGAACTCGGCATCAGTTATTACGTTACCAAGCCGGTCAATGTGGAGCATTTGCTCGGCAAAATGACCGAAATAGCCGAAGGACTGGTTGCCAAACAAGAGAAGCTGCGCAACCAGAAGCTGCTCGAACAGTATCGCCAACTGGTCGACGCCAGCGCCATTGTCAGCAAGTTTGATCCGCAGGGCCGCATCAGCTATGTCAACGACCGCTTTTGTGAACTGAGCGGTTACGATCAGCACGCACTGAATGGCATCGAAATTCGGCACATGCGGCATCCGGAAGAGCCAAAGGATATTTCCGGCAAAATCTGGCAATCGGTCGTGGATGGCAACCAATGGGCAGGCATCGTGAAAAAGCAGACACGATCCGGCGCCATGTATGTGGTTGACAGCAGCATCGTGCCTATCCTGAACCAAGATAACAGCGTGGAAGAAGTCGTCTGTCTTGATGTAGACATCACCGATATCTACCTGAATTACGAAAACATGCTTGAGTCGCTCACCCGCAGTGAGCGATCCCTCCACGAACAACGTCATTTACTCGACGAATACAAACGCGTGCTGGAACTTGGCGCCAGCATCCTCGTTATCGACCCGGACGGACGAATCCAGGCTGTCAACCTTCGTTTGGCGAGCATGCTCGGCTATGAGATCAAGGACTTGTGCGAGCGATCATTGAGCGAGATCGTGCCGGTGGACTATTCAACGTGCTTTCAGAAAACCACCCAGGCGATCGACGGCCATTGCAGTCAAGTCATTCCGTTCATCCATCAAAATCGCTCGGAACGTATCTTCAGCGTCAACTTCATGTCCGTGCACGATCTGCATGGCCAGATCAACGCCATCATTCTGAGCTGCCAGGACGTCACCGAGCCGTTGCGGCTGACGCGTGAAATCGTCGAAACCCAGCGTGAACTTTTGCTGGTCCTGGGCGAAGTGGTGGAAAGCCGCAGCCAGGAAACCGGCAAACATGTTTACCGTGTCGCTGAAATCGCCCACTTGCTTGCCCTCGAATACGGCCTGGACAGGGAACAGGCGGAAATTCTGAAGACTGCCGCGCCGATGCACGATATCGGCAAGGTCGGCATTGACGATGCGATTCTGCACAAGCCAGGCAAGCTGAATTCAGACGAGTTCGAGATCATGAAAACGCATGCTGAAATCGGCCACCACATCCTCACCCGTATCGACCGCCCGCTACTCAGCATCGCCGCGCGGATTGCGTATGAACACCATGAAAATTTCGATGGCAGCGGCTATCCGCAAGGCTTGAAAGGCGCAGAAATCTCGATCGAGGGTCGTATCATCGCCATCGCCGACGTGCTCGACGCTCTCGGCCATGCACGTGTTTACAAAGCCGCCTGGGATGACACCGCAATCCGTGATTACTTAATCACGCAACGTGGCCGCAAATTCGATCCAGTTCTGGTCGACCTGACACTTAAGCATTGGGACGCCATAGCCGATATCCGGCAAAACCTCAGCGATATTTGATTCATCAAGGAATCTCCATGCGCAATACCCTCACCCACCTGTTCACCCTGGCCTGCCTTGCCGGTCTGACGCAACTCGCCAATGCCGAGCAGCTCGACAACCTGACGCTGTAACAAAGCCTGCGCATCGCCCTGGAAAACCACCGCTCGCTGCAGGTCTCGCAAGCCGCGCTCGACATGGCGGAAGCGCAGTACCAGCAGGCAATGGCGGCATTTCGGCCGAAACTGGGGTTGGAAGCCGGGTTTCAGCGGGCGGACGAGGATCGGACGTTTACTTTTCAAGGTGCGGTACAACTTCCCGCACCGGTAGTGCCGCTTCTCGGTCCCACACTTCCCCTCGACCTCGACGTCAAACTCTTCGACCGCGACGTCACCCGCGCCGGCCTCAACCTGACTTATCCGCTCTACACCGGCGGCAAGAAAGAGGCGATCACCGGCATGGCGAAGAAAGGCGTCGAAATCGCGCGCGAGGAAAAGCGCAAGACCGAACTGGAGGTGGTGCGCGACGTCAACAAGTACTACCACGGCGCGCAGTTCGCGCAGCAGATGGAACAACTGGTCAGCGACACGCTGGAACGCTTCCAGGCGCTGGAAGACCTGACCGACCGGCTCTATCAGAATGCCTCGCTGAAAGTAAAGAAGACCGATTACCTGCGCAGCAAGACCACCACCGCGATGACCCGCTCGATGCTGCAGGAAACCCGCTACGCCAGCGCGCTCACCCGCGAGGCGCTGGCCAACGCCATGGGCCTGCCAGTAAACAGCAAGATCAGCCTGGCACCGGAAGACGCAATCCCCGGCTTTGATGCCGGCTTCGAACCCTTGCTTGCCGACGCCATGAAGTTCAACC
>JAIFLB010000144.1 GCA_020049245.1 Betaproteobacteria bacterium
TCGGAGACCGAAAAATCAAGGTCTGCGCGTACTTCGGCTTTGACATTCCCTTCGCCCACGATCGGCGACACGATCGCTTCGATGCTTTGCGCGTAATTCCGCTCGATCAGGCGGACATAATCAAGTTGGTTCGAATTGAGACCAAGCGCCGACGCGCTATCGGCCTTGTTGGTCAGCAGATTGCCGGCCTGATCGACCACGGTGACGTTGTTGGGCGACAACTCCGGCACGCTGCTCGAGACCAAATGCACGATAGACTGGACCTGACCCGGATCGAGCGCGCGTCCAGGATGCAGATTGACCAGCACAGAAGCGGAGGGCTGCTGTTTGTCGCGAATGAACACCGAAGGTTTCGGTATCGCCAGGTGCACGCGCGCCGATTCGACCGGCGATAAAGCTTGTACGGTGCGAGACAGTTCTCCTTCCATGCCACGCTGAAAAGCGACCTGCTCCTGAAACTGGGTCATGCCCAGGCTGGGTGAATCCATCAGTTCGAAGCCGACCGCGCCACCTTTCGGCAGACCTTGCGCCGCCAGCTTGAAGCGCAAGTCATAAACCTGATCCGCCGGTACCAGCAGCGTGCCGCCGGCCTCGGTTTTGTAAGGCGCGTTCATTTGTTGCAGGGTGGTGGTGATGGTGCCGGCGTCCTTTTCCGAAAGATTGGAAAACAGGACTTTGTATTCCGGCGTACTCGACCAGAGCAAGAGGCCAACGATGAGCGCAATCGACGCTGCCAAAGCCGCCGCCAGACCCATTTTGCGGGAGGCGGGAAGCTCGTTGAAGCGGAAAGCGAAGTTGGAAAGTAACTGCTGAGGCTGAGCGGCCATCCGTCAAACGTGCCTGATCAGACCTGCATATTCATGACTTCTTGATACGCGCTAACTGGCCTTCTGCAACGACAGGACGACGTCCTGCAGGTTGGTTTCGGCATCACCGGTTTCAAATTGACGAGACATCTGTTTGGCGTCCATCTGGGCACCGTTGACTTCATCAATGGCGGATTTGAGCATGCTGGAAAAGTCATGCGGGGTGGCTTCATCGGGTTGCGCATTAGGCGTGACTGCCGCCTGTGCGGCTACGGCACGGAGCTGATTCACCATCAAATCGATATTGCTCATCGTCTTGCCTCCTGCGACTGATTATAGGAGGTCGTCTCCATCCAGAAAGCCTGCCTCGCGATACTGCTTCAATTTGTGACGCAATGTTCGCTCACTCATCGCCAATACTTCCGCCGTTCTGCGCCGAGAACCTTGCATACGCTGCAAAGTATTCAGGATCGTGTCTCGTTCGATATCTTTCAGGCCAGACTCAACCGGGCTTTCTGGCGCTCTGATGGGGGTGCGCGAAAAAGGGTTCGTTGTATTGGGCGAAGTCTTGCCTGGCAACATCAAGTGTTCGGGGCCAATTTCTGCGCTTGGCGCGAGAATCATGGCACGTTGCACGACATTTCCAAGCTCGCGGATGTTACCGGGCCAGTCATACCCCGTCAATTCGGCCAAAGCCGCGCCAGTCAATGCGAAACCGCTTCTGCCAACGATCGTTTCAAAGCGCTTCAGGAAGTGCTTGGCGAGCGCTGGAATATCGCCTGGACGCTTGCGCAGAGGCGGGATTTCAAGTGGAAAAACATTCAGACGGTAATACAGGTCGTCGCGAAAGCGACCCTCAGCGACCCAAGCCGCCAGGTCGCGATTGGTCGCGGCGATGACGCGCACATCGAGCGCAAACGAAGTGCGGCCGCCAACACGCTCGACTTCACGCTCTTGCAGCACGCGCAAAAGCTTTGCTTGCAGGTTGAGCGGCATTTCGGATACTTCATCGAGCAGCAAAATACCGCCATTGGCTTGCTCGAATTTTCCCGGCTGTGCGGTCGAGGCGCCGGTAAATGAGCCTTTTTCATGGCCGAACAGAACCGATTCCAGCAGATTTTCCGGAATGGATGCGCAATTCAGCGCCACGAAGGTAGCTTTGGCGCGTTGTGAGTGCTGATGGATGTAGCGCGCATAAACCTCTTTGCCGACACCGGATTCGCCACTGAGCAGAATCGAGGCATCGCTGGAAGCAACGCGTCTCACCAGTTCCAGCAAAGCCAGGCTGGCTGGGTCTTGCGCGATCAGGCTGGCGGCTGTTGATTCGCTGTCTGTGGCCGATTCGCTGGCCTGCCGAAAATGCCGCGCCACAGTAGCAAGCAGGTTATCCGGCTCGAACGGTTTCGGCAGGTAATCTGCGGCGCCGTCGCGCATGGCCTGCACGGCGCGATCAATCTGGCCGTAGGCGGTCATCAGGATGACCGGGATTTCAGGGTGGCGGGTTTTCAGCGCGCGCAGCAGGGCATGTCCATCCATGCCGGGCATTTGCACGTCGGTCAAGATCAGACCAGGCGCGCAAGTTTCCAGGCAGGCCAGCGCGTTTTCCGCATCACTCGCAGCAATGGAACGGTAACCGGCCATCTCCAGCGTATCGGTCAGCGCTTCACGTAACGCCGGATCGTCTTCCACCACGAGTACCGGGCGAATTTCAGACATCCACTTGCCCCTGGCCGACAAATGGCAGGAACAGCCGGAAGACACTGCCACCGCCGTCTTTCGGTGCCCATTCCACCCAGCCGCCATGCGCTTCCGCAACTTGCCTGACAATGGCCAAACCAAGGCCGCTGCCTTCGCCACGCGTAGTGAAGAACGGCTCGAACAGCCTTTCGCGCGCGGCTTCCGGGATGCCGGCGCCGCTGTCGCTGATCTCGAATGCGGCGAACGGGCTGCCCAGTCCGCCGACCGTCATTTCAACCATGTCCCCCGACGATGAGGCTTGCAGCGCATTTTCCAGCAGGTTGATCAGCGCGCCGGCGATGGCCTGGCGGTCGCCGGTCAGCATCAAGTCAGCCGATGTTTCCGCCAGATGCAGGGAAACTTGTTTGGCGGTGGCATGCGGTTCCAGCGTGTGGCTGATTTCTTCGATCAAAGCGTGCAACGGGAAGGCCTGAGAAACCAGACGGGCGCCCTTCACGAACAGCAACATATCCTGGATCAGACGTTCCAGATAGAGCAGGCGGGAGCGCGATTTTTCGGCGAAGCGGATGCGATCGGCATCTGCCAGTTGCGGTCGCGTCAGGTGTCCCGTGTAAAGTAAAGCGGTGGACAGCGGGGTGCGTATCTGGTGGGCGACTTGCGCCGCCATTTCACCCAGCGCCGAAAGCCGTTCACGGCGCGCAAGTTCACCATTGGCGGCGGCCAGTTCGCTGGTGAGGCGGGCTACCTGACCCTGTAATTCGAGGTAGGTGCCAGCCAGTTTTTCGGAGGTTTCGCTGAACAGCGCAAAGGCTTGCCGCAGTTCCGCGTCTTCGTGAGAGGGGGAAGTCATGGCAGAAAGAGCGGGCATCGGTAATCAATATTAAACCATTGGCCCCTAAAGTTTTTTTGCTGTCGGCCGATGTCCATTTCGAACAGACCGGCGGCTTGATCAGATAAATCAGTTAGGTGAACAACAGAGGTAATCATGTCGGATTTACTTAGGCGCATTGATGCGCGCACCAAACTCGCGGGAGCGAACAAGCTGGAGATTTTGCTCTTCACGCTGGGGACGGACGTGAGTACGAGTCGCAAAGAGACCTTCGGCATCAATGTTTTCAAAGTGCGTGAGGTGATGCGTATTCCTGAAATCACGCGGGCGCCGGACATGCCTTCAGCAGTCGAGGGTATGGTCAGTTTGCGTGGCGTGCTGGTTCCAGTAGTCGATCTGGCGAAATACATCGGGATTTCTACGGATAACCCGCCAGCAATCATGATCGTGACTGAATACAACGGCCATACCCAGGGATTTCTGGTTGGCGAGGTCGATACCATCCTGCGCCTCGATTGGTCCGAGATGAAGGTGCCACCAAGCATGCTGACTGCGCGCATGGGTGGCCTGGTTACGGCGGTCACCGAACTGAAAGATGGGCGTCTGGTGATGATGCTGGATGTCGAAAAGATCCTCGCCGACACTTCGCAGATCGACGACAGCCATCTGTTTGCCAGCCTGGTGCCGATCGAGAAGCCGAATCGAACCGTGTTTTATGCGGATGACTCTTCGGTTGCGCGGAATCAGATCGAGCGCACGCTTGCCGCATTGAATGTAGGCGGTATCAGTACCATCAATGGTCGGCAGGGCTGGGATGAGCTGCAGAAAATTGCCGTCCAGGCCGAAGTTGCCGGGCGTCCGGTTTCGGATTTTGTGCAATTGGTGTTGACCGATGTGGAGATGCCGGAAATGGACGGTTATGTGCTGACCAAGAACATCAAATCCGACCCTCGCTTTGCAGGTATTCCGGTCTTGATGCATTCCTCGCTGTCTTCGGATGCCAACAAGCAATTGGGCCTTTCCGTCGGGGTGGACGAATATGTGCCGAAGTTCGAACCGCACCGTCTGGCCGAAGTGCTGAACCGCCTGCTCAAATAAGGGGAGCGTTTGACCATGAATTCGCTAGAACCCAACAAGTTGCTTGACACGGTCGATGGCCGCACAAAACTGGCTGGTTCCAACAAGATGGAATTGCTGTTGTTTTCGCTCGGCACGCACGAGACATTCGGCATCAACGTTTTCAAGGTTCGCGAGGTGTCGCCGACACCGCCGATCACCTTGACCCCGAATATGCCAATGGGCGTAGAGGGTGTCATCTCCTTGCGTGGCAGCATCATTCCGGTTATCTCGCTGGCTTACTTCGTGAAGCTGGAAGATGCGCCTAAAGGGGTGGGCGAAACCATGATCGTCACCGAGTTTTCACGTCATACCCAGGGTTTCCTTGTGCAGGACGTCGATCGCATCATCCGGATCGACTGGGACAAGGTAAAGCCGCCTGAGAACATGCTTGCTGGCCAGGACGGCATGATTACCGCGATTACCGAACTCGATGATGGCCGGTTGATCTCGATCCTTGACGTGGAACGTGTACTGGTTGAGGTATTAGGTGAAAAACCCGTGCCCAACTTGCCCAGGATCGAAGCGGGGCGGGAGGCGACGGTTTTTTTCGCGGATGACTCGGCGGTGGCGCGCAAGGAAATTGTCTCGGTGCTGGACAAGCTGGGGATGAAATACATTCAAGCCAATGATGGCCTGGAAGCCTGGACCAAGCTGACCGGCATGGCGAATCGGGCCTCTGCAGAGAAGGCGTTGTTGAAGCAGCAGATCCAACTGATTCTGGTCGATGCTGAAATGCCTGAAATGGATGGTTATGTCCTGACTCGCAATATCAAATCGGACAACCGATTTGCCGGGATTCCGGTCGTCATGCACTCATCACTCTCTTCTGATGCCAATCGCACCATGGGGCAACAGGTCGGAGTTGATGCCTATGTCGCCAAATTCGACCCGGCTGTTCTGGCAGATACCTTACTTGCGTTCCTTAAGCATTGATTCGGATGGTTACAATGCCGCAATTGCAGGTTAGATAAGGATCCACGATGGCTGAAAAGAATTTGAAGATACTCGTGGTGGATGACTTTTCCACCATGCGTCGAATTGTGCGCAATCTGCTCAAAGAACTGGGGTACACCAATGTCGATGAAGCTGAGGATGGCGTTGCCGCACTGCAAAAACTGAAAGGTTCCAATTTTCAGTTTGTGGTGACGGACTGGAACATGCCCAACATGACCGGTATTGAGTTGTTGCGAGCGATTCGTGCCGATGTGGCGCTGAAAAGTTTGCCGGTACTGATGATCACCGCCGAGGCAAAGAAAGAAAACATCATTGAAGCCGCACAAAGCGGTGCATCGGGATACATCGTCAAACCGTTCACTGCGGGCACGCTCGAAGAAAAATTGAACAAGATATTCGAGAAATACGGAATGTGAGTTGGGCGGTTCCGGCCAACTACGGTCAATTACACCAAGGAAACATGATGAGTGGCGACTCCCCAGACCTTGAGGCACTGTTTGACAGCATTGCTTCCGCCGCCGCGCCGGCACCAGAGAAGGCTGCTTCCAAACCGGAGGTCAACGACACCCCGGAGCTGGAAAGCCTGTTCGACACGATCGCGAATGCGGTTTCGCGGGAGGATGTGGGTAGTGATGGCGAATGCCCGCAGCGGATGTTCTCGCAATTGGGGCAAATGACGCGTGGTTTGCATAATCTGCTGCGTGAACTGGGCTATGACAAAACGCTGGAACAGGTTGCCCAGGCGATGCCGGATAACCGGGATCGCCTCAACTACATTGCGGCAATGACCGCTCAGGCAGCGGAGCGAACGCTGAACGCAGCCGAAGTGGCGCAGCCTTTGCAGAATCAATTGGGAGAAAACGCGGCGAAACTGGCCGGTCAATGGGACAAACTCTTTGGCAAGCAACTCGGTGTCAATGAATTCAAGGAACTGGTGTCCGATACCCGCGCTTATTTGAAGCATGTGCCACAGCAGACAGAGGCGACCAATGCCAAATTGATGGAAATCATCATGGCGCAAGATTTTCAGGATCTGACTGGTCAAGTCATCAAGAAGGTGCTTGAAGCAGCGCAAAACCTAGAATCCCAGTTGCTTGCCCTGCTGATCGAAGCCACGCCGGAAGATAAGCGGCAGGCGGTTGACCAGAGCTTGTTGAATGGCCCGGTAATCAATGCGGCTGGACGTAGCGATGTGGTTACCAGCCAGGAACAGGTTGATGATTTGCTGGAAAGCCTCGGATTTTGAAGGCGGTTGTGAAAACGGACGGTCGATCAGCAGGCTGATTGTTGTCCAATTGTTAGCCCAATTGGTGGTCCGATCGTTTGTTCGTATTCGCGTCGCGGAAGGAGTGTCAAATGAGTGATTTCGCCGGAATGGAAGAACTGCTGCAGGATTTTCTGCTGGAGGCGGGTGAGTTGTTATCCCAGGTGGATAACAAGCTGGTTGAACTGGAAAAACGGCCGGATGACCACGAACTGCTGAATGACATCTTTCGGGGGTTTCACACCATCAAGGGGGGCGCCGGATTTCTGAATGCGGAAAATCTGGTTTCACTTTGCCACCGCACTGAAAACCTGTTCGACAAGTTGCGCAATGGAGAGTTGAAGCTTTCGACCGGGCTGATGGATGTCATCATGGATGCCACCGGCGTGGTGCGTAATATGTTCGCCGCGCTTTCACAAGCGACCCAGCCGGAAGCCGCCGATCCGGCGTTGATTGATAGCCTTGAAGCGGCGCTGGCCGGTAAATCGGTGCAGCGCAAAGGCCGAGAGTCGGCAGCAGCAACCCCAATCCCAGCACCCATTCCAAAGGCCGTCCCGCAACCTGAAAGTCCGTCAGGGGCAGGCAAAGCAGCGGATGAGGTGACGATCGATGACATCAACTGGGACGTTTTGCATGCGGTTCTGACCGGCACGCCGATCCCGCAGGAAGCCAGCAAGCCGGAGGCAGAGCCGGAACCTGTTTCGGAAGTGGTGTTTCCGGTGGCAGCCGCGAGCCCGGTTCAGCACGCAGCAATCATCCCGGTGCAAGATTTGCCGACCCAATCGCGGTCCTCAAGTTCTTCCTCAGCGCCGCAGCAGAGTCTGCAAAAAGAGACCACCATCCGGATCGATACCGCCCGGCTTGACCAGGTACTCAATCTTTCGGGCGAAATCGGTTTGACAAAAAATCGTATTGCCAATCTGAAAACCCAGATTCTGCATGGCAAGAACGATCAAGAGACTTTCAAGGCATTGGATATCGCAGTAAGCCAACTCGATTTGCTGGTGTCCGACTTGCAGAACGCGGTGATGAAAACGCGCATGCAGCCGATCGGCCGTTTGTTCCAGAAATACCCGCGTCTGGCGCGGGATCTCGCGCGGCAACTCGGTAAAGATGTCGAGCTGGTGTTGTCGGGTGAAGAAACCGAACTTGACAAGACCATGATCGAAGACCTTAACGATCCACTGGTGCATCTTGTCCGTAACGCGGTGGATCATGGCATTGAAAGCATCGAAGAACGCGCCTTGTCGCACAAATCGGCGAAAGCGATCGTCACGCTCTCGGCCAGCCAGGTTGGCGATCATATCTATATCGAGATTTCAGATGACGGCAAGGGCATGCGCCCTGACGTGATCAGGTCGAAAGCAGTTGAAAAAGGCGTCATCGATGCCGAGACCGCGAACAGCATGGATGATCGTCAGAGCCTGCATCTTGTTTTCCTGCCCGGTTTTTCGACCAAGGATCAGATTTCCAGCGTCTCCGGGCGCGGGGTCGGCATGGATGTCGTAAAAACCAATATCACCCGGCTCAACGGCAAGATCGACGTCATTTCCGTTCCCGGCCAGGGCTCGACTTTCACCATCTCTTTGCCGTTGACGCTGGCCATCCTGCCGGTGCTGGTGGTGCGCCTGAACAATCAATCGTTCGCGATTCCGCTTTCGATGGTGCGGGAAATCATCCCGATCAAGCAGGAAGAAGTGCAGCGCGTCTCCGGACGCGCCACGATGGTGGTGCGGGATGAGGTGCTGCCGGTGCGCAGTCTGGCACGACTGATTGGCTGGGAGGCCAAGCAGTCCCCTGCTTTTGGTGTGTTGATGCATGCTTCGGATACCACTTTCATCATGGCTGTCGATGGTTTTGTCGGGCGCGACGACGTCGTTATCAAACCTTTGTCGGACATCAAACCGAAAGGTATCGCTGGCGCAACGTTGTCGGGTGACGGTTCTATCGTCCTGGTACTTGATATGGAAGCCCTGCTCGGCAACAACACCGCTGATACCCCGATGAATCTTTTTGCTCGCGCTTAATTCCTTAATTCTTTTGTCTAGCTCATGAGTTCCAACGCCTATATCGCGCGGCAGCCGATCGTTAACGACAAGCACCAGCTGTATGCCTATGAACTGTTGTTCAGGCATTCGGCAAGCGCACAAAGCGCGCGTATCGATACCGATGTCGATGCAGGCATCACGGTCATTGCCAACGCCCTGCTGAATATGGGTACTGAATGGTTGCTGAAGGGCAAGTTGGCATTCGTCAACATGGAAGCTTCCATGTTGATGTCGAGTTTTTCGACCCTGCTGCCACCCGAAAAAGTCGTGATCGAAGTGCTCGAAACGGTTCATGTGACGCCGGAAGTGCTGGAACGTCTGGCTGAGTTGCAGTCGGCTGGATACCGTTTTGCGCTGGATGATTACAGCTATTTGCCGGAAACAGAAAAATTGCTCGACTTTGCCAGCTACGTGAAGCTGGATGTGTTGGCGCATACGCCGGCTGAGTTAGCCGATATGGTGCGCAAGATCCGCAAATATCCAGTCAAGCTGGTTGCCGAAAAGGTGGAAACGCCAGAACAGTTCCGTCATTGCCAGTCGCTTGGATTCGATTTTTTCCAGGGTTACTACTTCGCGCATCCGGAAAACCTGGCTGCCAAGATCATCAACCCGGTGCACGCAACCGTGGTTCAGTTGCTGGAGATGGTGCGCAAGGAAGCCGATGCGAAGGATCTTGAGGTGATGTTCAAAAAAGATGTCGCGCTGACTTTCAAACTTTTGCGCTACATCAACTCAGCCGGTTTCGGCTTGTCCTGTGAAGTGCAGTCCATTCGCCATGCCGTGAGCATTCTTGGCATGCAGCCGCTGTACCGCTGGTTGACCCTGTTATTGGTCACTGCAGGGGGGGCGCCGACCATGCCGACGCTGGCGCGGACCGCAATTACGCGTGGTCGTTTGTGCGAACTGGTGGGCAAGTCGTGCTTGCCCAAAGGCGATCAGGACAACCTGTTCATTGTCGGTGTGTTTTCCCTGTTGCCTGCATTCCTTGAAATGCCGATGGAACAAGTGCTGGAACGCATCGTGATTCCGGAAAAAATGATCGATGCGCTGGCAGATCGCACAGGCATTTACGGCCCATTTCTCTCGCTTGCCGAGGCGGTCGAAAGTGGCGATACCGAGGAGCTGGAAAAGTTGGCGCTTTCGCTGATGATGACGCCGGACAAAATCAGTCAGGCGCATCTCCAGGCACTGGCCTGGGTTGAGCAGCTCGGTCTCGATTAGACGGCGTAAGACACCTGGGTTTGCCTTTCAACGCAGACTCAGACTCAGACCCAAACTCAAAGCATTTCAGGTGACATCGCCGCCTTCAGGATGGTTTGCGGTTGGCTGCCACGCACCCGGTTAGTCAGCCAGACCAGGCCGCCTTTCTTGATGTTCAAACCGCGCGTTTCACCGAACAACAACAGGCTTGCCGCTTCACCCAAAGTCGGCTGATGTCCGATTAGCAAAACGCTGCCGCGCGCATCCGGCCAACCTGATGCGCTTAATATCTGTTCACCCATTGCGCCGGGCGCGATGTTGGCAATGACTTCATAGTCGAGTCCGATCGCATCCGCAGTTTGTAGGGCGCGAACTGCCGGACTGACCAGAATGCGGGTTTTTTCGGGCAGTTTTTCGCGTATCCAAAGCGCCATTTTTTCAGCCTGTTTTTGGCCCTTCGCAGTGAGCGCCCGCGCCATATCGTTGTCGCCATCCTGCGCGTCAGCATGCCGCCAGAGGATTAGATCCATCGTATTTTCAGTAAAAAAGTGAAGAAGATAATTCGGTCATGTTACGAAACCATGAAACTCCAATGCTTGAAGCCAGACATCACTTGTCGCCATGCAGGAAGCCGCCGAGCAAGGAGCCTTCTTCCGTCTGTTTGCCGCCCGTCTTCGGCGCCGCCGCCAGCACCCGGTTCGCCAGGCGCGAGAATGGCAGCGTTTGCAACCAGACTCTGCCGGGGCCGGTTAGCCGGGCATGAAACAAACCCTCGCCACCGAACAAAGCGGTCTTGATCTTGCCGACATATTGAATATCCAGATCGATCGAGGGCTGCATTGCAGCAATGCAGCCGGTGTCGACACGCAGGATCTCGCCAGAGGCCAGGCTTCTCTCGATCACCAAGCCGCCGGCATGCAAGAACACCATGCCATCGCCTTCCAGCTTCTGCAGGATGAAACCCTCGCCACCAAAGAAGCCGACGCCGAGCCGCTGTTGAAAGGCGATGCCGAGTGAAACGCCTTTTGCGGCGCAAAGAAACGCATCTTTCTGGCACAGCAGCGTGCCTCCGATCTGGCGCAGATCAACTGCCACAATCTTGCCCGGATAGGGCGCGGCGAATGCGACTTTGCGCTTGCCGGGCGCCGTGTTGGCGTAAATCGTGGTGAACAGGGATTCTCCGGTCAGCAAACGTTTTCCCGCGCCCACCAGCTTGCCGATGAAATTGGAACTGGATTTGGAGCTGTCGCCGAACACGGTTTCCAACTCGATGCCATCTTGCATGAACATCATCATGCCGGCTTCGCCAACTGCGGCTTCCTGCGGATCGAGTTCGATTTCAACGTATTGCATGTCGTTGCCGAAGATTTCGTAATCAATGCTATCCATCGTCATCGGAAGCTCCTTCTGTGGGATGCAATGGGTGTTGAGCTAGTTGCGTGGCGCGGGTTGCAGCATGAGCAGGCGGCGATATCCGCCATCGCGCATGGCAATGGCTGCTTCAACTAACACTTCCAGCCCGGTTGCATGCAAGTTGAGCGCTTGTGCGATTTTCGGCAGCGCTTCGCTGGCTGCCAGTGCATCCAGAATTCGCAACTGAGTCAGCCAGATGGGAGCGCCTTCACGCAGGTTGCGCGGCGCTGGATTACCTGTGCCGGCAAGCCGAATGCTGGCGGCAATCAGGCGATGTTTGGCGGCTTCAAGTTGCGCCGGTAGCGGCAGTGCAAGGTCAAAGATCAACGCCAATCTGTCTGGCGACGGCACAAATCCGGGACTCTCTATGGCTGCGACCTGAATTGGAAATTCCCGCCAGCTCAATGAGTCAGGCAGCAGGATGGCGGGATCGATGGGAAATTTGCGAAACCCCCACTTGGCGCCCAGCCAACATTCAATCAAAACCTGATCGTTTTCACCCGGACAGATTTCACTGCCGCAGGTGGCGATTTCTGCTTCTGCCCGCCAGGCGCGCGGGTCTTGTTTCCATTTGAAGAAATCACGCTGCGGCGGTGCGCCGTAAGCTTCCTCAAGTTGCTGCCAGAGGGTGATGAACTCAGCGTAATCAGCCTGATAGGCTGGGTTGCGGCGCAAGAACTGCCAGGCCCAGCCGGCTAGATCGAGCTGTTGGCAATACGCGTAGTCCGCTTCCTGTCGCCAATCCATGCGTAGCTTCAAAGTGGCATGAAGGCGAAAGCGGCTGCGTTCTGGAACACCCGGCTGATCGAGCGATTGCTGCGATCTTCAACGATCAAGGCGAGCAAGTCCTGTTGCGCGATCAGCTTGCCGAATTCGCGTTCGAAGCTGAGGTTGGCCACTTCGCCGTCCATGCTGTTGCTGATCAATAGCGCCGCGCCAGTGGGCAGCTTCGCGTTGGACAGTTTCCATACGGCGACTTCAAGATTGCGGGCACTGTTGTAGAGTTTCTGGGCGGACAAGGTGTCGGTCAGAAAGAAATCGGTTTTGTGATCGTAGGATGCCATCAACATGCTGATCAGTGCCGTCATGAAAGTCTGCACACGATCTCCGCTGTAGTCCTCGACGAAGGTCAGCTTGAAATTTTCTTCCCAACTCGGAATTGGCTGCGACTTATCAAGCCAGTGCGGGATCAAACCGAAAATATGATCGCAAGCTGCAACGGCGGAGGGGTGGCCTGACTTGCGAAATTCCTGCGGATTTCGGCGATACAGCTTCTCTCCGATCAAGCGCAGGCTTTTCAATCCCTCACGCTGATTGATCTCCGCCAGCATGTCGACTTCACTCTTGACGAGATTGGCTGCTTTGAAGGCGCGGGCGCTACTCGCACCATCCTTGCGCTGAATTTCCTGGCTGGCGCAACCCGCCAGGCCGACAAGAAATAAGAGTCCTAGATAGAACGGTGTCCTTAAGCCCACTTTGGGTATCCACAGATGAGTGTGATTTTGATTGTAGCCAGCCTTGGAAGTGCTTGCGCAAGGGAAAACCTAGTTGAGTCGGGGGTTATTAGGACGGTCTTATCCCAAAAAAAATTTATTTGCAAAGAAATAAGTCTGATTAGTTTGCGAGGAAGGCGGGTGCTATTCTCGCCGCCCATTCGGCTTATCAGCCTTTTCTAATCTATACCTTTTAGGAGCCAGCATGTCCCGTCTTGTGAACCCCCACGGTGGTGGCGAACTCAAGCCTCTTCTGCTTGAAGGCGCTGCGCGTGAAGCTGAACTGGCACGCGCCCAGTCACTGCCCAAGATCAAGATGTCCTCCCGCGAGACCGGCGATCTGATCATGATGGGTATTGGCGGCTTTACTCCGCTGGATGGCTTCATGACGCATGCCGACTGGGCTGGCGTTTGCGACGGTTACAAGATGGCCAATGGCCTGTTCTGGCCGATCCCGGTCACCCTGTCGACTGATGCCAATACCGCGCAGACTTTGAGCCTGGGACAGGATGTCGCGCTGGTGAACTGCGATAGCGACGAAATCATGGGCACCATGAAGGTGACCGAGATTTATGGTATCGATAAAGGTCATGAATGCATGATGGTCTACAAGACCACCGATATTGCCCACCCCGGCGTCAAGATGGTGATGGATCAGGGTGCGATCAACCTGGCTGGTCCGGTCAAGGTGTTGTCCACCGGCACCTTCAAGGAAGAGTACGGCGATCAGTTCATGACCCCCGCCGAAACCCGCGAAGCCTTCAAGAAGGCGGGCTGGTCGAAGGTTGCCGCGTTCCAGACGCGTAATCCGATGCATCGTTCGCACGAATACCTGGCGAAGATCGCCATCGAAACCATGGACGGCGTGCTGATCCACTCGCTTCTGGGTGCATTGAAGCCGGGTGATATCCCCGCCGAAGTGCGTTCCGAAGCGATCAGCGTGCTGGTCGACAACTACTTCGCACCCAACACCGTGATCCAGGCGGGCTACCCGCTCGATATGCGTTATGCCGGTCCGCGTGAAGCGCTGTTGCACGCGCTGTTCCGTCAGAACTATGGCTGCTCACACCTGATCGTTGGTCGTGACCACGCCGGTGTCGGTGACTACTACGGCCCATTCGACGCACAGAAAATCTTCGACGAAATTCCCGCCGGATCGCTCGAAACCACCAACATGAACATCGACTGGACCTTCTGGTGCAACAAGTGCGGTGGCATGGCCTCGCAACGCACCTGCCCGCACACCAAGGACGATCGCATCCTGCTGTCCGGAACCAAGGTTCGCGCGATGTTGTCGGAGGGCCAGGATTTGCCGGTCGAGTTCAGCCGTCCGGAAGTCGCCAAGGTGCTGCAGAAGTATTACGCCAGCCTCACCGCAGAACAAAACGTCAAAGTGGAACTCAAGGGTCATTCGGCCGCTTGACTTTAGGATTTAGGACCCGAGCCCTCCGGAAGCGGATTCGCGATACGCCCCGGTCAAGGTTGGGCTCGGTTATTCTGAATGGACCGCGTGGTTAGATAAAACCATTGAGCGCGGATTGTTAGCTAACAAGGAGTGAATTAATGCCAACCTTCGTCCGTACCGACAAGTGCGACGGCTGCAAGGGTCAAGACAAGACCGCCTGCATGTACATCTGCCCGCACGACCTGATGAAACTGGACCGTGATGGTTCCGAGACCGGCCACGCCATGCGTGCCTTCAACCAGGAACCCGAGCAGTGCTGGGAATGCTATTCCTGCGTCAAGATCTGCCCGCAACAAGCTATCGAGTGCCGCCACTATGCGGACGTCGTGCCTCTTGGTGGTTCTGTGCAGCCCCTGCGTGGTTCCGACTCCATCATGTGGACCATCAAGTTCCGCAATGGCGTGCTGAAGCGTTTCAAGTTCCCGATCCGCACCACCCCGGAAGGTTCTATCGATTGCTACGGCGGCAAGCCCACGCCCAAACTGGCCGACATCGAAGCTGTCGGTTCGTTTACCCGTGACGTGACCGGTGGTTACCGCTCTGGCAACCCCGCCGAACTGATTCGCAAGTAATTCGATTAAGAAGAGGTATTAGATATGGCTGAATTTGGAAATCCCGACGTCATCCAGGAAGAAGTCGACATCCTGATGATTGGTGGTGGTATGGCTTGTTGTGGCGCTGCGTATGAAGTCATGCGCTGGGCTGATGTTGCCAAGGCTGAAATCGGTATTGATCTGAAGATCAAGCTGGTTGACAAGGCGGCTATGGACCGTTCCGGTGCTGTTGCGCAGGGTCTGTCCGCGATCAACACCTACATCGGCACCGAGCAAGACCCCGCCGACTACACCCGCATGGTCGCCAACGACCTGATGGGTATCACCCGTGACGACCTGGCCTACGACGTGGGCCGCAACGTTGACGATTCCGTGCATCTGTTCGAAGAGTGGGGCCTGCCCATTTGGAAAACCGACGCCAACGGCGAGCGTCATGACGGCGCTGCCGCCATCGGCGAAGGCCTGCCCTCCCTGAAGGACGGCGGCAAGCCCGTGCGTTCCGGCAAGTGGCAGATCATGATCAACGGCGAATCCTACAAGTGGATCGTCGCTGAAGCCGCCA
>JAIFLB010000148.1 GCA_020049245.1 Betaproteobacteria bacterium
AACTGGGTTTCGCCCTTCGGCGTCACCTTGCCGACCAGCACATCGCCGGCCTGCACTTCAGCGCCGACGTGCACGATACCGGCTTCATCCATGCGACCCATCTGCAACTGCGACAGGCTGGAAATATCCCGCGTGATTTCTTCCGGACCCAACTTGGTGTCGCGTGCAACCAGGGAAAGCTCTTCAATGTGAATCGAGGTGTAGCGGTCTTCCGCCACCACACGTTCGGAGATCAGGATCGAATCTTCGAAGTTGTAGCCGTTCCACGGCATGAAGGCGACAAGCATGTTCTGCCCCAGCGCCAACTCGCCCTTGTCGGTCGATGCGCCATCGGCGATCACGTCGCCCTTGGCGATCTTGTCGCCCAGCCGCACCAGCGGACGCTGGTTGATGTTGGTGTTCTGGTTGGAACGCTGATATTTGGTCAGCGTGTAGATATCGACGCCAACATCGCCGCTCTGGGTTTCATCGTCATTGACACGCACGACTACCCGGCTGGCATCGACATAATCGACCATGCCGCCACGATGCGCGGTGACCACAGTGCCGGAGTTGACCGCAGCAGTGCGCTCGATACCGGTTCCCACCAGCGGTTTATCCGGACGCAGACAAGGCACCGCCTGGCGCGACATGTTCGAACCCATCAAAGCGCGGTTCGCGTCATCGTGCTCAAGGAAGGGAATCAGCGAAGCTGCTACCGAAACGATCTGCGACGGCGCCACGTCCATATATTGAATACGGTCCGGCGAGGACAGCGTGAATTCGTTGCGGTTACGGCAGGAAACCAGATCGTCGCTAAAGCGGCCCTTGGCATCCAGAGGCGCATTCGCTTGCGCGATGACGTACTGGCTTTCTTCGATCGCGGACAGATATTCGATTTCGTCGGAAACCTTGTGATCGACCACCTTGCGGTAGGGTGTTTCAATGAAGCCGTATTCATTGGTGCGGGCAAACAAGGCCAGCGAGTTGATCAGACCGATGTTCGGACCTTCCGGGGTTTCGATCGGGCAAACGCGGCCGTAGTGCGTCGGATGCACGTCACGCACTTCAAAGCCTGCACGTTCACGCGTCAGACCACCCGGGCCCAGCGCGGAGATACGGCGCTTGTGAGTAATCTCGGACAACGGGTTGGTCTGGTCCATAAACTGGGAGAGTTGACTGGAACCAAAGAATTCCTTGATCGCTGCGGAAATCGGCTTTGCATTGATCAGGTCATGCGGCATCAGGTTGTCGCTTTCGGCCTGATTCAGACGTTCCTTCACCGCGCGTTCAACCCGCACCAGACCGGCACGGAACTGGTTTTCCGCCAATTCGCCGACAGAACGCACGCGGCGATTACCAAGGTGGTCGATATCGTCGATCTCACCGCGACCATTACGCAGTTCGACCATGATCTTGATGACTTCAACAATATCGCGCGGCGACAGCGTGTAGCGCTCTTCCACCTTGGCATTCAATGCCTTGGGATCAAATCCGAGCGACTTGAGGTGCTTGTTAAGCTCGGCCAGCTTGGCTTCAGCTTCTTCACGCGTAACGATGTCTTCGATGCTGGCCTTCGATAGGCTGGCTTCCGGGCAAACGCCGTAGTAGTCGCGTAGCGCCTGGCCCAGTTTGTTCTCGCGGTGATGCGGCGGGAACACGATCTGCCAGCTGGTCTTGCCCGGCGCAAGAATGCGACGGTTGAACTTCATGCGACCGACCTTGGACAAGTCGTAGCTGTCGTCATTAAAGAACAGTCGATTAAACAGCGCCTCTACCGCATCTTCGGTCGGCGGCTCACCAGGACGCATCATGCGGTAGATAGCGACACGGGCCGTCCACTGATCGACTGTTTCGTCGGCGTTCAGCGTCTGCGACACGAAGGGGCCATGATCCAGTTCGTTGGTATACAACGTCTGGAGTTGGCTCACCTTGGCTTCCAGAATCTTGGCCAGCAGGGTTTCTGTGATTTCTTCGTTCGCGCGAGCCATCAACTCGCCCGTTTCGGTATCGACCAGATTGCGCGAAAGCACACGACCGAGGATGAACTCGCTGTCAACGATGACTTTCTTGACGCCACTGGCTTCCAGGTCACGAATGTGCTTGGCAGTAATTCGTTTGTCCTTGGCCACGATCACGCTTCCATCCTTGGCCAGGATATCGAACTTCGCGGTATCACCCTTCATCCGTTCAGGACGCAGTTCGAGTTCAATGCCTTTCTTGCCGAAATGGAATACATCGGTCTGGAAGAACATGTCCAGAATCTGTTCGACATTGTATCCAAGCGCTTTCAGCAGAATGGTCATCGGCATCTTGCGACGACGGTCAACCCGGAAATAGATGAAGTCCTTCGGGTCGAATTCCAGGTCCAGCCAGGATCCGCGGTAAGGAATGATACGAGCGGAGAACAGCAGTTTGCCCGACGAATGCGTCTTGCCGCGATCATGCTCGAAGAACACGCCAGGCGATCGATGCAGCTGGGAGACAACAACCCGTTCCGTACCATTGATCACGAATGATCCATTCGGAGTCATCAAGGGCATTTCGCCCATGTAGACCTCCTGCTCCTTCACTTCCTTGATTTTTTCCTTGACATATGTCAGGCCACGCTGTTGGCATTCGACAATATCGAACACCGGCGTTCCCAAGGTGTAGCTGACAAATTCCAGGCGGGCGTTGCCGCTGTGGCTGATGATCGGAAAGATCGAAGTAAACGCCGCTTGCAAGCCAACGTTATCTCGATTTTCCATCGTCACATCTTCTTGCAGAAAGCCCCGGAAGGACTCGATCTGCGTTGTCAGCATGTAGGGAACAGGCAAAACACTGGCGCGCTTGGCGAAGCTTTTGCGTAGACGTTTTTTTTCAGCGAAGTTGTAGCTCATATAGGCTCCGTGTCGGTGACAAGGATCAGGGATCAGGCCGCAAGAACGGTTTTAAGCGTTACTGCACGTCACTGCGGTCTGATTCCTGCAAAGCGAAAAGGCCGGCTGACCACGGACTGGCAAGAAAGCAATCTTGCCAGTAACCGGGCCGCCAGCCTGGAATGGGCGTTTTCTGCCCATGCCGCGTCTTGATTACTTGATTTCAGCCGTAGCGCCAGCTTCAACAAGCTGCTTGAGAATGTCGTCGGCTTCCGCTTTCGGGCAGCCTTCCTTGACCGGCTTCGGTGCACCGTCAACCAGATCCTTGGCTTCTTTCAGGCCCAGACCGGTAATCGCGCGCACCACCTTGATGACGCTAACCTTGTTAGCGCCGCAGGAAGTCAATATGACATCAAACTCAGTCTTTTCTTCCACGGCAGCGGCGGCACCAGCACCAGCACCAGGGGCTGCGGCCGCAAACGAAGCGGCGGAAACACCAAACTTCTCTTCGAACGCCTTGACCAGATCGTTCAGTTCCATAACCGTCATGCTGCCTACGGCTTCCAGGATGTCTTCTTTACTAATTGCCATGTTAAACAACTCCTAATTCAAAATTTTCAGAATGGTCGTATTCGAGTAGATCAGGCTGCGACAGCTTCAGCCGGTGCAGGTTCATCCGCACCACCGCGTTGTTTGGCAATTGCGGCCAGAACAACGGCGAGTCCGGAAACCGGGGCCTGCATGACACCCAGCAACCTGGCCAGCAATTCGTCTCGGCTCGGGATTGAAGCGAGCGCTTGCACGCCAGCTTCGTCCAGTACCTTGCCCGCATAGCTACCTGCCTTCAGAACCAGCTTGTCGTTGGTCTTTGCAAAGTCGCTGAGTACTTTTGCCGCTGCAACCGGATCAGCGGAAATACTGTAAATCAGCGGCCCGACCATCTTGACGCCCAGACCTGCAAACGGGGTATCCGCCACCGCGCGACGTACCAGCGTGTTTTTCAGGACACGCAGATAGACGCCAGATTCACGCGCTTTTTTACGCAGAACCGTCAGCTTGGTTACTTCAACACCCCGATACTCGGCAACGACAATGGTCTGAGCTGTGGCAACTTGCGCAACCACTTCAGCCACTACGGCCTTCTTTTCACCTAGATTCAGACTCATCGGGTCCTTTCTCCTTTCAAGTCCACAAGCGGCGATACTCGCCGCACCCACGGCGGCCTGAACGAGAAATCATGCCAATCAGAGCTGGCCTACATTCCTGTTCGGGTACACCGTCTGCGCAGGCAACAACTCGATTAAGCCTTGGCTGTTACCACCTTGGCACCTGCGGTCTTTGACGATCCACTGCCTCATCAAGAAGCAGCAGCCCAAAGTTCTTGCCCTGTCCGGGGACAGGCTAAAAATTTGCTGTTACGCGGCGGCCAAAGTGGCCTGATCGACGCGCACACCGATACCCATCGTGCTGGATACCGATACTTTTTTCATATATACGCCCTTGCTGGCAGCCGGCTTGGCCTTGTTCAACGCTTCAATCAGCGCAACCAGGTTTTCCTTCAGGGCCGCAGCATCGAAGGATGCGCGTCCGATGGTGGCGTGAATGATGCCAGCCTTGTCGGTACGGTATTGCACTTGACCCGCTTTCGCGTTCTTGATCGCGTCCGCGACGTTAGGCGTTACCGTACCCACCTTCGGGTTTGGCATCAGGCCACGCGGACCCAGGATTTGTCCCAACTGGCCAACCACACGCATGGCATCCGGGGTTGCAATGACAACATCGAAATCCATCTTTCCGGCTTTGACTTCAGCTGCCAGATCATCGAATCCGACGATATCGGCCCCTGCTGCCTTGGCAGCTTCAGCCAGCGCACCTTGAGCAAAAACAGCCACGCGAACGGATTTACCCAGTCCACGCGGCATCACGACCGAGCCACGCACAACCTGGTCGGATTTACGCGGATCGACGCCGAGAATGATCGATGTATCCACCGACTCATCGAATTTGGCTGTGGCAGATTCCTTGACCATCGCCAAGGCTTCGTCGATAGCGTAGTTCTTGTTGCGATCAACCTTGGATTTCAGCGCTTGCAGACGCTTGGATATCTTGGCCATGTCACACACCCTCCACATTAAGACCAATACTGCGCGCGCTACCTGCGATGGTGCGCACTGCGGCATCCATGTCGGCCGCGGTCAGGTCAGGCATCTTGGCCTTGGCAATTTCTTCAAGTTGAGCACGGGTGATCTTGCCCACCTTATCGGTATGCGGCTTGGCGCTTCCCTTGGTGATACCCACGGCCTTCTTGATCAGAATGGTCGCCGGCGGCGTCTTCATGATGAACGTGAAGCTCTTGTCCGCGTAAGCGGTAATCACCACTGGAATCGGCAGGCCCGGCTCAATACCTTGTGTTTGGGCATTGAATGCCTTACAGAATTCCATGATGTTCAGACCGCGCTGACCCAGAGCCGGGCCGATCGGCGGCGAAGGATTAGCCTTACCAGCCGGGACTTGCAATTTGACATAGCCGACAATCTTCTTGGCCATTTGTTACTCCTTAAAAGTGAGTCATATCGCGTCTTCGGTTTCCCTACCAACGCTCCTCTTTACCGGAAACACTCCGGTTTACAACTGGATGCATGCGCACCCTTCAAATCCAATTTCAAGCTTTTTCGATCTGGGAGAAATCAAGTTCCACCGGAGTCGCACGTCCAAAAATAGTGACCGAAACACGCAGTTTGTTCTTTTCGTAATTCACGTCTTCCACAGTTCCATTGAACTCATTGAACGGGCCGTCAACCACTCGCACCATTTCGCCAATTTCAAATGTGATCTTGTGCTTCGGCTTCTCAACCCCCTCCTGCACCTGCTGCAAAATGGCGTTGACTTCCTTCTCGCTGATCGGAGCCGGCTTGTTGGCGGTACCCCCCACGAACCCGGTGACTTTGGCGGTGCTTTTCACCAAATGCCAGGAGTCATCGTTCATTTCCATCTGCACCAGAACATAACCTGGAAAAAACTTTCTTTCCGAAGTCTTCTTCTGACCAGACTTCATCTCGACGACTTCTTCGACCGGCACCAGAATTTCGCCAAAATACGCCTGCATTCCAGCACGCTCTATGCGTTCCTTGAGGGCGCGCATGACGCTTTTTTCAAATCCGGAATACGCATGAACCACATACCAATGCATCGCCATCACTCACCCCTTTGCATGATCAGTTTGACCAGCCAGGTCAGTGAGCCGTCTACCAACCAGAGGAACAGCGCCATAATGACGGCAAAGGCGACCACTACCCCCGTCATCTGCATGGTCTCCTTTCGCGTTGGCCACACAACCTTGCGCGCTTCAACAACAGAATCCTGGGCAAAGACATAGAACTGACGCCCCGGTTCAGTCATCCAAGCAACACCCGCCGCAGCTATCAGGCTCAAGAGTACGGACAACACGCGGAATACCGCTGGTTGATCTTGTAATAAGTAAAAACCGGCTATACCGGCCGCGATGAGCAGGCCAGCTACCAGTAGTTTTAGTTTGTCTGCCATTCTGGGGCGTTCTATCCGGCTTTACCCGATGTCAGTTGTTGTATCTGGCAGGCCAGGAGGGTCTCGAACCCCCAACCTTCGGTTTTGGAGACCGACGCTCTGCCAAT
>JAIFLB010000018.1 GCA_020049245.1 Betaproteobacteria bacterium
CAGCGCATGATGCCGCCGAAGATGTTGATCAGCACCGCTTTCACGTTCGGGTCGGACAGGATGATCTTGAATGCCTGCGCCACGGTCTGCGCCGAAGCGCCGCCGCCGACATCGAGAAAGTTGGCCGGCATGCCGCCGGACAGCTTGATCAGGTCCATCGTCGCCATTGCCAGGCCGGCGCCGTTGACCATGCAGCCGATATTGCCGTTGAGGGCGATGTAATTCAGGTTGTAGCCCTGTGCCTCGGCCTCCTTCGGGTCGATTTGCGTCGGGTCGCCGATTTCTGCCAGCCCTTTCTGGCGATACAGCGCGTTGTCATCCAGCCCCATCTTGCAATCCAGCGGCAACAAGCGGCCATCGGAAGTCACGATCAGCGGGTTGATTTCGAGCAGGGCGAGATCCTTTTCGACAAAGATGCGGTACAGCGTTTTCGCCATCTTCACGAAAGCGCCGATCTGGTCGCCGGCCAGTTCCAGGCCGAAGGCCAGATTGCGGCCCTGGTAATCCATCAGGCCGGTGGCTGGGTTGACCCATGCCTTGAGGATTTTCTCCGGCTGGTTGCGTGCCACTTCCTCGATCTCCATGCCGCCGGCGGCGGAGGCGACAAAGCCGATGCGTTCGGCGGCGCGGTCGACGGTGATCGAAAGATAGAGTTCGCGCGCGATCGGCAGCGTTTCCTCGATCAGCAATTCATTCACCGGCTGGCCGTCGGGCGCGTTCTGGTAGGTGGTCAGCCGGCTGCCGAGCAATTGCTTAGCTGTGGTGGTCAGATCATCCAGCGAGCGCACCAGCTTGACGCCACCCGCCTTGCCTCGACCACCTGCATGAATCTGCGCTTTGACCACCCAGGCGTCGCCGCCGATTTCGGCAACCGCGGATGCGCAGCCCTCTGCGCTGGCGACAACTGCTCCGCGCGGGGTGGCAATGCCATAGTCGCGCAACACCGACTTGGCCTGATATTCGTGAAGATTCATGGCGTGGAACCCGGGGTCAGGAAAACCGCCATTTTCCGGCAAAGCGGGACGCATCGCCAGAACAGGCCGGAACTAACCAGCCTGCGCGGTATCATCTCGCGGCTTACGAAAGGGGTGGTCATGAAAGAAATTCTGGTTGTCTATTACAGCCTGCACGGCTCGGTCAAACAGCTGGCGCAGCATCTGGCGCATGGCGTCGAGTCTGTGCCTGGCATGGCGGCGCGGGTGCGCACGGTGCCGAAGGTGATGTCGGAAAGCGATGCGCCGGCGAAGTTGGTGCCGGATGCCGGCGCGCCATTCGTCAATCATCAGGATCTGCGCGAATGCATTGGTCTGGCGGTTGGCTCACCGACCCGCTTCGGCAACATGGCGGCGGCAATGAAGTATTTCTGGGATGGCACCTCCGGCCTCTGGATGAATGGCGATCTGGTCGACAAGCCCGCCTGTGTGTTCACTTCCACCGCCAGCCTGCACGGTGGCCAGGAAGCCACGTTGATGTCGATGATGACGCCGCTGCTGCATCACGGCATGGTCATCGTCGGGCTGCCCTATACCAACCCCGAACTGAATCTGACGCGCTCCGGCGGCACGCCCTACGGCGCAAGCCACTGGGCCGGACCGGATGGCCGCCAGCCGATCAGCGAAGAAGAACGCAAGCTGGCCTTCGCTCAGGGCAAGCGTTTGGCGGAAGTTGCCGGAAAACTTGCGGCATGAGCGAAGCGGATAAAGGCAACGCCGATGCGGCGCGATGCTTCGTACGCGGTCAGCACAGCGGCGTGCTTTCAACCATTTCGAAGCGCATCGAGGGTTTTCCGTTCGGCTCGGTGGCACCGTTCGTGCTGGATCACACCGGTTGCCCGGTGATTCTGATCTCGACCCTGGCCGAACACACCAAGAACATCGACGCCGACCCGCGCGTGTCGCTGATTGTGCAACCTTACAGCCCGGATATGCAGGTGGCGGGCCGGGTCACCGTCATTGGCAGGGCGCTGCATCTACCCGATAAATCGGCATTGGGGGCGCGCTATCTGCGCCTGCATCCGGAAGCGGAAACCTATTTCGCCATGCACGATTTCAGTTTTTATCGAATTGAGCCGGTGCGTATTCGTTTCATCGGCGGTTTCGGCAAGATTCATTGGGTGGAACCTGAGCAATATCTGTTGCCGGTTTCTGCTCTGGTCGATCAGGAAGAGGACATCCTGCAACACATGAATAGCGATCACGTGGAAAACCTGAAGGCTTACTGCCGCCACGTGCATGGGTTTGAGTCCAGTCAAG
This sequence comes from Betaproteobacteria bacterium, assembly GCA_020049245.1. Lineage (GTDB taxonomy): Bacteria > Pseudomonadota > Gammaproteobacteria > Burkholderiales > Thiobacillaceae > PFJX01. The sequence continues at coordinate 2,253 of JAIFLB010000018.1, forward strand.
CCAGCATGATCGGTATCGATCCGGATGGGTTTGATCTGCGTGCGGATGCGCAAGTCTTGCGGTTTGAGTTCGCCCAGCCGGTCAACGATGCGCAACAGGCTCGCCAGGCATTGGTGCAATTGGCGCAGGCGTCAAAGGCGACACGATGAATAGGTCAGATCCACGTTTGCCCGGCGTGTTGCAGTTCTCCGCCGCAGCCAGCTTGATTGGATTGATTTTTCTCTCGCTTGCATGGGAACTCTGGTTGGCCCCCTTGCGACCCGGCGGTTCCTGGCTGGTTCTGAAGGTGCTACCGCTGTTGCTGCCGCTGTTTGGAATCCTGCGCGGGAAGGTTTATACCTATCGCTGGTCGACCTTGCTGATCTGGATCTACTTTACCGAAGGGGTCGTACGAGCATGGTCGGACAGCGGTTTATCCAGTCAACTTGCCATGCTGGAATGGTTGTTGGCGCTGGTTTTCTTCGTTTCTGCTGCAATATTTACACGCGTCGGTGCGCGTGTTTGACCAATGTCAACCAATTCGCTTGCGTGCGGTGCAGCAATTGACGACATTAGCATCCGCTAATACACTCCGTCGCCATTTCTGAAACTGAAATCGCAGCCTGCTGACTTTTACCGAGGCCATCATGAACAATCTGAATTCTGTCCATTTCAAATTCCTTCCCATGTCCATGCGGGTGCTGTTCTCCATGGTGCTGCTGGTATTCGGCATTGGTTACCTGATGGCGATGATTCAGGTCTGGGAGTCGCACGCCGGCAAGGATGGCGATCCAATGATTTCCGGCAAGGATTTGATGATTGCCTATAGTGGCAATCCTGATGGCACCAAACTGGAAACAGGCGCCAGGTCATCTTCGACTGGCTGCATGCTGGTTCGAAGCAGGATGAATTCGATGCCAAGATCAATCCGATCATGCAAGAGCATTGCATTGCCTGCCACAACCCGGAAGCCAATCCGCACCTGCCTGATCTGCGCACGTTTGAAGGCGTGTCCAAGGTCACCGCGCAGGATGAGGGCATGACCATTCCGACGCTGGTTCGCGTTTCTCACATTCACCTGTTCTCGATCACCTTTATCTTCTTCATTGTCGGTTTTATTTTCACTCACGCTTATGTGCGCCCAACCTGGCTCAAGTGTCTGGTGATCGCGATTCCGACGGATTTGCCTGGATGGTGATCATCAGCGGCGCGTTCATGGGCATGGCCTTCGCCTTTATGTGGGTGGTTTCGATGTGGCAGATGTGGTTCTGGAATGTGCCTGACGGCATCAGCGAGAACGAGGGCAAGGTACCCTGCCTGCATTCCGAAAAGTAATTCCTGCAGCAGACAGCAAAACGGGCGGCCCAGGCCGCCCGTTTTGCTTTTTCAAACAGGCTTCACACCTGCGGGTGCGCCCGCTCTTCGGCACCAAACAGCTTGTTCAATGCATTCAGATAAGCCTTGGCCGATGCGATGACGATATCGGTATCCGCGCCCTGGCCATTCACGATACGGCCATTACGGCTCAGTCGAACGGTGACTTCACCTTGAGCATCGGTGCCCGTGGTGATGTTGTTGACCGAATAAAGCAGCAAGGTGGCTCCGCTTTCGACTTTCTTCTCGATGGCGCGGAACGTGGCATCCACCGGACCACCACCAAACTCATCGGTACTGAGCTCATTTCCACCATCTGAAAGCACGATATGAGCGTGCGGGGTTTCACCTGTTTCCGAGCACACTTTCAGCGAAATCAGTTTCAACCGGTCGCAGGTATCAACGTTGCCTTCCACCGCCACCAGCGCATGCAGGTCTTCGTCGAAAATTTCACGCTTCTTGTCCGCCAAGTCCTTGAAGCGGGCAAAAGCTAGATTCAGCGCTTCTTCACTTTCCATGACGATGCCAAGTTCAACCAGACGTGAACGGAAGGCGTTGCGGCCAGACAGCTTGCCCAGCGTTAGCTTGTTGTGACTCCAGCCGACATCTTCGGCGCGCATGATTTCGTAGGTCTCACGGTGCTTCAGGACGCCATCTTGATGGATGCCAGACTCATGCGAGAAAGCATTGGCGCCGACGATGGCCTTGTTCGGCTGCACAGGATAGCCGGTGATTTGCGAGACCAGACGCGAGGTCGGCACGATCTGAACGGTGTCGATGCGCGAATCGCAGTTGAAAACATCGCGTCGAGTCTTCACCGCCATGACCACTTCCTCGAGCGAGGCATTGCCGGCGCGTTCACCGAGTCCGTTGATGGTGCATTCGACTTGACGCGCGCCGTTCATCACCGCCGCCAGTGAGTTGGCCACCGCCATGCCGAGGTCATTGTGGCAGTGCGTGGACCAGATTACCTGATCGGAATTCGGCACGCGCTCGATCAACTGTCGCATGCGTTCGCCCCACAGGGCAGGAATGCTGTAGCCCACGGTATCCGGCACATTCAGCGTCTTGGCACCGGCCTTGATCACTGCTTCAAATACGCGACAGAGGAAATCCATTTCCGAACGTACTGCGTCTTCGGCGGAGAATTCGACGTTGTCGGTGTATTCCAGCGCCAGTTTCACCGCTTTGACCGCAGCTTCGACAACCTGGTCCGGCTGCATGCGCAGCTTCTTTTCCATGTGAATCGGGCTGGTCGCAATGAAGGTATGGATGCGTCCAGAGACCGCCGGTTTGATGGCCTCGCCGGCGGCACGCACATCCTTTTCATTGGCGCGCGCCAATGAGCAGACCGTTGAGTTTTTTACGATGCCGGCAATGCTGCGGATGGCTTCCGCATCCCCCGGACTGGCGGCAGCAAAACCGGCTTCGATGACATCGACGCCGAGCCGTTCCAGTTGCCGCGCAATCCGAATCTTTTCGTCCTTGGTCATCGCGGCGCCAGGGCTTTGTTCGCCATCGCGTAACGTGGTATCGAAAATAATCAGTTGGTCATTCATGATGGGCTCCATCAGCACCGCAGCCCCTAGCGGAAGGCTTGGGATTCTTGCGTTGGCTGTGCTTTGAGAAATGTGAGTCGTGGCTTGTATCTAGCCTGAAGATCGAGGGTACATCCGGACGCGCGTTGTCGGGTGTTCAACTATTTTGCATTCGGGGTGGCAGCATTTTTTCGATTGAAACGGCGCTTCAGCCATAGCGCATAGCCGGAAAGTCCATATGCGAGAAACAGCAGGAACAACACGATAGGAGGGTCGAGTGAGATGAGTGAAAAGCCGATTGCCATCAGTACGATGACGACAAAGGGGACACTGCGTTTGAGGTTGAAATCCTTGCCACTATAAAAGGCCAGATTGGTGATCATGCTCAGGCCGGCAAACAACGTGATGCCCCAGGCCAGCCAACGCGATTCGCTGCCCGTGATCTGGTTATCCACCATTAACCAGACAAAGCCGGCCACCAGCGCGGCAGCGGCTGGACTGGGCAAGCCCATGAACCAGCGTTTGTCCTGAACGGCCAGCATGGTGTTGAACCGGGCCAGTCGAAGCGCGGCGGCGGCACAATAAACAAACGCAGCAATCCAGCCCAGCTTGCCCATATCTTTGAGCGCAAAGCTGTACATCACCAAAGCCGGTGAAACACCGAACGACACCATGTCGGAAAGCGAATCGTATTCCGCGCCGAATGCGCTCTGTGTATTGGTCAGTCGGGCTACGCGACCATCCAGACCATCAAGAATCATGGCAACCAGAATTGCGACGGCAGCCAGTTCAAAACGTCCATTCATGGCTTGAACAATGGCGTAGAAGCCGGCAAACAGTGCTGCAGTGGTTAGTAAATTGGGCAGCAGAAAAATGCCACGCCGCGTCGGTTTCGCGGTAACCACTAACTCAGCCGCTTCATCTTCAACATGTTGTCGGGTATCTGGTTCCTGCATTTTCAAAGCTTAGCCAATAGATTGCTCATCACTAGAAACAGAACAACCTGCGAAGGTTGTTACAAAGGAAAAAAGCGGGAAAGAACGATAGCAGCTCGGGTGTCGATAACCATGAATGAAGCGAAAGACGAGGTAGAAAAACTCATACATTCAAGGCTTGATGGTGGCGAAATCGAGAGCAATGATCGATCGGGATCGATCAATAGAAACATTGTAAGGGGTGCCGTTCGAGAAAAAGAAAATCCCTCCAGGTAAACCTGGAGGGAAGGGTGACCGAGTCACGCATGCTTTCCGTCTGATTGGATCGATTAAATACGATCCAATGGACGCAATCAGTTACGACTTCTGTCGACCAGCTTGTTGGCCTTGATCCAGGGCATCATGTCGCGCAGCTTTTCACCGACGATTTCGATCGGATGTTCGGCATTCAAGCGGCGACGGGCAGTCATCTCGGGGTAGTTGGTCTTGCCTTCGAGGATGAATCGCTTGGCGTAATCGCCGTTCTGGATGTTCTTCAGCGCCTGGCGCATCGCGGCACGCGACTGATCGTTAATAACAGCGGGGCCAGTCACGTATTCGCCATACTCGGCGTTGTTGGAGATCGAGTAGTTCATGTTGGCGATGCCGCCTTCGTAGATCAGATCGACGATCAGCTTGAGCTCATGCAGACACTCGAAGTAGGCCATCTCGGGCGCGTAACCGGCTTCGGTCAGTGTCTCGAAACCCATCTTCACCAGCTCCACCGCACCGCCACACAGAACGGCTTGCTCGCCGAACAGGTCGGTCTCGGTTTCTTCACGGAAGTTGGTCTCGATGACCCCGCCCTTGGTGCCACCGTTGGCCGCAGCATAGGAGAGCGCAATATCCTTCGCCTTGCCCGATTTGTCCTGATAAACCGCGATCAGGGACGGCACGCCGCCGCCTTGCAGGTAGGTTGAGCGCACGGTGTGGCCAGGGCCTTTGGGTGCAATCATGATCACATCGAGGTCGGCGCGCGGCACGATCTGGTTGTAATGGATATTGAAGCCGTGGGCGAAGGCCAATGTGGCGCCCTGCTTGATATTCGGCGCGATGTCATTGTGATAGACATCGGGTTGTTGCTCGTCCGGCACCAGCACCATCACCAGGTCGGCGCCCTTGACCGCTTCGGCGACTTCCTTGACGTTGAGGCCGGCATTCTTTGCCTTGTTCCAGGATGCCCCATCCTTGCGTAGGCCGACGGTCACCTTGACACCTGAGTCTTTCAGGTTGTTGGCATGGGCGTGACCCTGTGAGCCATAACCCACAATTGCAA
>JAIFLB010000096.1 GCA_020049245.1 Betaproteobacteria bacterium
GGTAACGGAGGCGCAGCGTCGCCAATACGATCCGCTTGAATTCGCCCGCATCCGGGCAACCGGCAACGATCTGGAGCCGGAGTACGCGGTGCAGGAACAGCGCGCGCTGATCGATGCGGTGGCGGCGGGAGATCGCACCCAGGTCGAGGCCCTGTTGCAGAAGGGCGTCAATCCGAACGGCATTCCCGAGTTGTGGGGCCGCAGCGCGTTGCTGCAGGGCGTGATGCGCGGCGATGTCGAACTGGTGCGCCTGCTGCTGGATGCCGGCGCCGACCCAGACCTGAAGTCGGCCGGTTTCACTCCCCTTGGACAAGCCGCATTGCGTGGCCATGCGCGGATAGCCGAGCTTCTGCTGAAGGCCGGGGCGAATCCGGATATCAAGAGCAATGACGGCAATACGCCGCTGATTGCCGCCGCGAGCATGAACCGCGTCGCGGTCATTCAGGTGTTGATGCGCGCCCGCCCGGATTTCACGTTGTTCAATTCGGAAGGCCGCACCGCGTTGAGCCTGGCGGCTTTTGAAAACTTTGAGGATGCGGTGCGTGTCATGCTGGAAGCCGGCGTCGATGCCAACGTGCAGGATAAGAACAAAGGCACCGCACTGGATTCGACAACCGAAAGCGACAACAAGCGCATCCAGAAATTGCTGGTGGATTTCGGTGCGACCACTTTGTGAGCCGGCTGGCGCAACTGGAATGGTCGATAGGAAACAGGATGGAAAAGACGATGCATGAGCGAATTCGATGGATCACCCTGCTGCTGCTGTGTTCAAAGGCGAATCGGGAGCGTGAAGCGCTGCGTCGGGCGCAAATGCAGCTGCAGCAGGTACAGGGCCAAGTCGCCACGTTGGAGGCCGATAAAGCCAAACTGGGTAGCGAACGTGACCTGGCGCTGAAGGAGTCGAAGGCGGCGCAATCGAAAGTGCGCAAGCTGAACAGGAACCTGGCCGAGGAAAAGCAGCAGGCAGCGCAATTGCAGAAAGACCTGGAAACGCACAAACAGGACTTGGCGACGACGCAAACCCGTCTGACCGACACCGAAGCAAAGCTGGCCGAAACCGCGAAGAATTTGGCGCAGACCCGGCAGACGCTGGCGCAAACCGAAGCCGACAAGCGTCAGCTCGAAGGCGTCAAGTCGCGCCAGGAACGCGAGATTGCGTCCTGCGAAACAAAGAACCTGAAGCTGTACCAGACCGGCCGCGATTTGATGACCCGCTTCGAGCAAAAAAGCTGCAATGAAATCATGGCTCAGAAAGAGCCCCTGTTCGGCCTCAAGCGGGTGGAGATTGAAAACCTGCTGGAGGAATACCGCGACAAACTGGATGAACAAAAGCTGATCAAGCCGCCGGGCGGCTGAGCTTGGGTTGCTACGTTGTAGGAAGTTGAGGGATCGGCCCGCAAGCGGAGCCTCCTACAGAATCGGGTAGGTTGGGCAAAGCGCAGCGTGCCCAACAGCTTATGTGGGCAAGTTGGGCACGCTGAGCTTTGCCCAACCTACGTCTGGATCAACAGTCAGTTGATTCGCTTCATTTCGCTTTCGACCATCTTCACCACGTTCTCAGGCAACGCCAGGAAGCCAATTTCTTCCGCCAGCTTCTGGCCGTTGTTCAAAGACCAGGTGAAGAAATCGACCACGCCCTTTTGTCTGCTTGCATCCGAGCCTTGCTGATACGCCAGGATGTAGGTTGCGGTGGTGATTGGCCAGGCATTCTGGTGGCTCTGGTCGAGCAGGTCGGGGGCCATGCCCTTGATCTTGAAGTTGACGCCGAAAGCGGCATCGGCGATGGCTTGCTGGCTCGGAACGATGTAGTTGCCGGCCTTGTTCTTCAGCGCCACGAAAGTCATCCTGTTCTTCATGGCATCGGCGATATCGACATAGCCGATGGTGCCTTTGATCTTCTGTACATTGGCGGCGACGCCGGGGTTGCCCTTGCCGCCGACACCGTTGGTCGGCCAGTTCACCGTGGTGCCGGTGCCGACTTTGCGCCGGAAGTCAGCAGACTGCTTGGCCAGATAGTTGGAGAACGCATAGGTGGTACCGGAACCGTCGGAACGATGCGATACGGTGATCGCCATATTGGGTAGTGGTAGGCCGGGATTCAGCTCTGATCACGCCGCCGAAGATGGCGGCGGCGGTGGCGCCATCCAGCTTCAGTTTGCCAGATTCGATGCCGGGAACACTGTGCACAAGAGTGATGCCGCCCATCACGGTCGGGATTTGCACCAGGCCGGCGGCGTCGAGTTGGGCCTCCTTCAGCGGCGCGTCGGTGCCGCCGAAATCGACGGTCTTGGCCATGATCTGCTTGATACCGCCGGATGAACCGATGCCCTGGTAGTTGACCTGGCCGCCGGTGGCGGCTTTGTAGGCTTCGGCCCATTTGGTGTAGACCGCGTAGGGAAAGGTCGCGCCGGCGCCGGTAATGTCGGCGGCCAGGGGCGCCATGCTGATCAGCATGGCGCTTGCCAGCGTGGTGAGTTTTTGCAGTGTGCGCAGGTGAATCATCACAATCTCCATATCCATCAGTTGCAGGTTTCTTAAACGCGCAAAGGGTATGTCGTGATTGTTACAGCCATACTTGTTCAGCCAGGCAGCGCGAAATCACTCATCCGGGCTGGCCGTGCTGCTTGAACAGGCGGCCCTGGGCGGCATCGAAACCGAGTTCGCACAGCACGCGCAGCTCGTCGTTTTCCTCGACGCCGGTGGCGCCCACCTGGCATTGCAGCTCGCGCGCGAAGCCGCACAGGGTTTTCAGCATGGCGCGGGTGCCGACCTCGATGTGGGCCTGGCGGCAGAGCGCGCCTTCCACCTTGACCCAGTCGGGGCGCAGTTCGCGCAGCCAGGCGAGCGACGCCGGCAGTGGGATGAAGCGGTCGAGAATCAGGCCGTAACCGACGCGGCGCAGCTCGACCAGAGCGATGTGCGCTTGCGGCGGGGCACTCGCCAGGCGGCCGCTGGGGAATTCCAGGAACAGTCGGCGCGACTCGCTTGCCTGGCTTTTCAACACGGCGACGAAGGCGTCGTCGAGCAAGCTGGCGACGGACAGATTGACCGTGAGGGGCAGGCCCGGCGGCGTGTTTTCGGCGCTTCGGGCCGCGTTCAGGATGAGCCGATCCAGCGCGCTCACCAGGCCGCTCTCCTCCGCCAGGTGAACGAAGGCGCCGGCGGGAATGGTCTTGGCGTCGGCGGTATGCAGACGCGCATAGGCTTCGAAGTGCACGACCTGTTCACCCGCGCAGGTCAGCGCCGGTTGCCACTCGACTTGCAGGCTGGCGTTTTCCACCGCGTCGCGCAGCAATTGCCGCAAATCCTGGGCGCCGGGCGTATTGCTGACCGCCAGGCGGCTGGTGCCGGAGTCGCCGAGACGGGCGTCGCGCAGGGCGGCATCGGCCTTGGCCAGCAGGGTGGAGGCGTCACGTTGTTCGGCCAGCGCGGCGCCGGCATGGACGCGGCAGAGGTTTTCCGGATCGAATGCGCGCAGCGCCAGCTCGGCATGTTGGGCCAGCCGCTCGGCGTGCTCACGCAGTTGTTCTGCGTCAGTCAACTCCAGCAGCACGGCGAACTGGGTGCCGTCGATGCGGGCCACGTGTGCGGCGGGTGCGTGCTCGGCGGCGCGCAAGGTCTCCGCCACCGCCGCGATCATCTGGTCGCTGACCGCGCGGCCCTTGCGGCCGTTGGTCGTGCCGAGACCATCGATCATGATCAGGATCAGGCCGCAGGTGTCACCGTGCTCCTGCAGGGTATCAACCAGGGTAGCGAGGAAATAGGCGCGGTTGGCGAGGCCGGTGCGCGGGTCGTGGTAGAGATCAGCCTGCAGTTTCTCGACCAGGTTGGACTTGTCGTCGAGCATTCGCCCAACCGAGGCCGACATGGTGTTCATGGCTTCGCCGATATGGCGGAGTTCCCGAACGCGGGGTGGCGAAGTCAGCTGCTTGAACTCGCCACGCGCCACCGCCAGCGCCAGCTTTTCCATCGCGCGCAGGTCGCGCAGCGACCACGCCACCAGCCAGGCCGCCAGCAGGGCGGCGAGCAGCCAAAAACTTAGGGTCAGCAACAGGGTGTCGCGGGCGCCGAGCCAGAGTTGCCGATAAGCGAAACCGGGGTGGCTGGCGACTTCGATGGTCCCTGACAGCTTCCAGACATGCATCGATTCTGCGGCGCCACTCGGCGTCTCCAGTGGCAGGGCGCGCATGAACCAGTCCGGCACGCCTTCGATGCGCAGCGGCAATTCCCGCTCGATGAGGACTTCGCCGTCGACCGCGACGATCCGGATGCGCCGGTAATAGCCGCTGTCGAACAAGGCGTCGACGCTGCTGGCGACCGTCGCCATCTGCTTGTCAGCGAGCGCCGGCGCCAGTTGCACCGCCAGCGTGGTAGCGGCGTCCTGGGCGTGGCTGCCGAGTTGGCGTTGCATGAAGTCGCGGGTGCCGCTGAGGTTGGCCAGGAACAGGGCTGCGCTGAGCAGCAGGAAGATCAGCGCGAGCAGGGTGTTGAGCAGGGTTTTCAGGCTGATGGCGGGTGGCATGAGGGACTCCGATTGACTAGCGTTCCTGGCGCATGCGCGCCAGCAGGGTGTTCCAGTGGACGATGCGGGAAGCGTCGCCGATCTTGCCGCTCTGGCCGCGTTGCTTGGCGGACCAGAGGCCATCGCCGTTGAAGCTCATGGTCGGTGACAGGTCGCCCCGCTCCGCCGCCGGCTTGATGCGCGCATCGAGATTGTCGAGGATCAGCGGTTCGCTGTCCGGCTCCGGGTAATACGCCAGCACCATATGCGATTCAAGGCGCTTTTCGCGCGGCAGCCAGGCGCGCACATAGGTGATGCGAAGGCGCTCGCCAGGCACGCCGGCGGCTCGCAGCGTGAAGAACTTGGCGAGGGCATAGTCCTCGCAGTCGGCACCGTTGCTGGCCAGCATTTCCACCGGCGTGGCCCAGTAGTCGCGCTCATGCCAGTTGGTTTTGTCGTCGACGCCGGGTATCTGATTGAAAAATCGGTTGACCCGCTCCAGCTTGGCCTGCTCGTTGTCGCCGGCGAGGTCGCGTTCCACCAGCGTGCGCCAGCGCCGCAGCCGCTCCGTCGCGGCGCCGCCATAGCGCTGTTCGACCAGTTCCAGGGTGCGGGCATTGGGCAGGATGTCGTCCTCCATTGCCGCGCCGATAACGTAGGTCCAGACCGCCAGCAGCGGAATCAGCAGTCGCGGGGAGCGCTTCAAGATGGCTGGGTGGGTGCGCATGGCCGGCATCTTGGCCTATCGGCGCATTCGCTGCTATCACAACTCGCTGCCATCACAATGCACCGCCATCACCACGCGCCGGCTGTTGCAAGGTGCCGGCGGCAGGCTGACGCAAAATCAACGCTTGCTGATCTCCTCCAGCGCAATCCCGTTGAGTGAAATCGGCGTGCGTTGCAGCATGGCTTCCAGATAGGCCTGTTCAAGTTGCGCGGCTTTGCGCAGGCGCAGGTTGCGCACCAGCAGGTCGCGCACCTTGTCCAGGCTTTGCAGTTCGGGTTCCTTGCGTTCTTCAAGTTTCAGGATGTGCAAGCCTTCAGCGCCCGCCACCGGTTGGCTGATGCCGCCAACCGCAAGACCGGACAACGCTTCACGAAATGCGGGTGCGAGTTCGTTTTCATTCAGCCAACCCATGTCGCCCCCCTTGCTGGCGCTGGCCGTGTGTTGCGATTGTTTGCGCGCCAGGGTGGCGAAGCTGGCGCCCTTGCGATTGGCTTCGGTGACCAGTTGCTCAGCCAGTTTTCGCGCCTTGTCGTCCTTGCCGACGAGATAGATCTGGCGCAGGCGATACTGCTTGGGCGTCTTCAGTGCGTCCTTGTTTGCTTCATAAGCTTGGTTGAGCAGCTCTGGTGTAGGGAAATCGGCTGGTGGCTGGGCAATGTTGTTCATATAGCTGGTGACCAGAACCTGCTCCGCCGCCTGTTGCATGCGCGCTTCCGCCTCGGGTTTCTT
>JAIFLB010000160.1 GCA_020049245.1 Betaproteobacteria bacterium
TGGCTATCCCGGCACTGCAAGCGTTGCCTGAGTCACGTGCGCGCAACCTGCTGCGCCGCTTTCTGGAACGCGCTGGTGTGGAAATCCATGCTGAGGCGGTACGCGAGGCGTTACGGCAATTGCGCAGCGCCCGCCCGGATGCGCAGGTTCGTGTCGAGTTTGGCCACCATGTGTTGCGTCGCTACCGAGGTTGGGCGGTGGTCGAATCGGTGTTGCCGGCAGTCGATCAGGACGCAACCTCAATCCTGATCTGGCGGGGCGAAGAGCACCTCGATCTCGGCGCGGCCGGGCGATTGCAATTTCAGCCCGTGCGGGGGGAGGGTGTGCAGCTTGCGCCAGGGGCGGTCAGCATTCGAGGAAGGCAGGGCGGCGAGCGGATCAAGCCGGGGCCAGGACGGCCGCGCCGCACGTTGAAGAACCTGCTGCGCGAAGCCGGTATTCCGGCTTGGCAACGTGGCGCGATGCCGTTGGTTTATCTTGGCGATAGCCTGGTCTGGGCGGCAGGGGTCGGGGCTGACTGTGACTTCCTGGCGAAACCGGATGAAGCCGGCTGGCTTATTTCATGGCAGGCGAAACCGAATTAGGTACAACTGAATAGGGCAGCGTAACCAGTGCGTTGTAGCCCAGCTTGCGCATTTCAACCTGTGCCCTTTCAGCTTCCTGGCGATTCAGGAATGGACCCAATTGGACACGCGCTTCCATGTGCGCCCGGATGCCTTGCTTGTTCAGCTTGGTGACCAACTCACGCGCATTGTCAGGGTTGCCGAATACACCCAGTTGCACGACGTAGCCTTTGCCTGCTACCGGTTGCGGTAGAGGTAGCGGCTCGGCGGTTGGCGGTTTGCTGGCTGGCGCAGTGGTAGGTCGGGCTGCCGTCGCGGCGGGTGGGCGGGGCGGCATCTGTGACGGAAAGGCGGCTTGCGGCAAAGGTTGCGTGCGGGGTGGTAGATTGTTGCTGACCTTCGGCGGCGGCGGCGCCTCGGCCGGCAATTCTTCATCTGGCGCTGCTTCGTCTTCGTTCGCCGGCACTTCCGGCTCGGTCTCTGGTACTTCAGTTTGCGGCGCGGCAACTTCAGGCGGTGGCGCGGATACGATGGGCGCCGGCGGCGCTTCGGCGACCGGGGGCTTTTTGCTCTCGGACTGATCGAGCCACCAGAGACCGCCCAACGCGGCGGCGGTGACAACCCCGGCTACAGCGAGACGCAGAAGCGCTTTCTTTCGGACATCTTCATTTTCCGGCATCCCATTTTCAGCTTGCATTCAGGTCTCCAGTGGGCGCGCGGGAACGGCGCATCGCCTTTATTTTAGGGGCGTTTCATGGTAACTTGCGCGCGCTTTTTCGCTTGTATTCAATCCTTTGCCATGCCTATTTGGCGCTGACTTGAGGCTGGTCGGCGGGCATCGCATTCGCCAGATCGCATTCACCTTCACTGATTCCCGTCATTTATTCTTTTCACAATTTCTTTATTTTTCTTCGGAGCTAAAAAATGGCTGTTGAACGTACCCTGTCCATCATCAAACCTGACGCTGTCGCCAAAAACGTGATTGGCAAGATCTATTCCCGTTTCGAATCCAACGGCTTGAAAATCATCGCCGCCCGCATGGCTCACCTGTCGCGCGCCGAAGCGGAAGGTTTCTACGCCGTGCACAAAGGCCGTCCCTTCTTCAATGATCTGGTCGCATTCATGACCTCCGGCCCGGTGATGATCCAGGCTCTGGAAGGCGAAAACGCGATCAGCAAGAACCGTGAACTGATGGGCGCAACCGATCCGAAGAAAGCTGAAGCCGGCACCATCCGCGCTGATTTCGCGGAAAGCATCGATGCCAATGCCGTGCATGGTTCCGATGCGGCCGAAACCGCCGCTGTCGAAATCGCCTATTTCTTCCCGGCTAGCCAGGTTTATTCACGCTGATCTGTCGCTTCTGAAGCCTTATTGAAGTGAACCGAGTCAATCTGCTCGATTTCGATCTGCCTGGTCTGGTCGCTTTCTTTGAAAGCATCGGCGAGAAGCCTTTCCGCGCCCGTCAGGTGCTGCAATGGCTGCATCAACGTGGCGCGGATGATTTTGAACAGATGACTGATCTGGCCAAGTCGTTGCGGATTCGGTTACCCGAGGTGGCCGAGATCCGGCCGCCGGTGCTCGGTCACGAACAATGCTCCAGCGACGGCACCCGCAAGTGGTTGCTCGAAGTGGGGCCGAACAATCGGGTCGAAACCGTGTTCATCCCGGAAGATGATCGCGGTACCTTGTGCGTCTCTTCGCAGGTGGGTTGCGCACTCGATTGCGCTTTCTGTTCCACCGGCAAGCAGGGCTTCAACCGCAACCTGACGGCGGCGGAAATCATTGGCCAGTTGTGGTGGGCGAACCGGGCATTGGCAAATCAAACTTTGCCTCACGGCTTCGACAGCAAGAACGAACGCATCATTTCCAACGTGGTGCTGATGGGCATGGGCGAACCCTTGCTCAACTTCGAAAACACGGTGACCGCGGTTTCTCTGATGCTGGATGACCATGCCTATGGATTGTCGCGGCGTCGGGTCACCATTTCCACCTCCGGCATCGTGCCGGCAATGGATCGCTTGCGCGAGCGGCTGCCGGTGGCGCTGGCAGTTTCGCTGCATGCGCCCAACGATGCATTGCGCGATCAGTTGGTGCCGGTGAATCGCAAATATCCATTGCAGGAACTGATGGCGGCCTGCAAGCGCTACATCGTCGATGGGCCGCGTGATTTCATTACATTTGAATATGTCATGCTGGATGGGATTAATGACCAACCCGAGCATGTTGAGCAATTGCTCCATTTGACACGCGATATTTCCTGCAAATTCAATTTGATCCCGTTCAATCCCTTCCCCAGTTCAGGTTTCAAGCGTTCGCCGTCTGAACGTGTGCGCAAGTTTGCTTCTCAACTGATCGAAGCCGGCAAGGTCGCCACCACGCGCAAGACGCGCGGTGACGATATCGATGCCGCCTGCGGCCAACTGGCTGGCCAGGTTGAAGACAAATCGAAGCGCGTCATCAAACGCATGGAGTTGGCGGCATGAAAAATCCGGGATTGTCCTTTGCCGCATTAGTCCTGACGCTCACTCCGCTCTTGCTTCTGGCGGGATGCGCCGCCACCCAGCAGTCCGGCGTTGGCGGCAGTATGGAATCACGCGCGGCGAGTGAAGATAACCCGAGCGCGCGGCTGCATACCGAACTCGGCGCCAGCTACTATCAGCGTGGTCAGTACGCGGTGGCATTGCAGGAGTTGCGCATCGCGCTTGCCTCGGACAGTCGCTACGCCCCGGCCTACAGCATCCTCGGCCTGGTGCATGCCGAACTGCGGGAGGACAAGGAAGCGGAAGGCCATTTCCGGCGTTCGATCGAGCTTTCCCCAAATTACTCCGAAGCACATAACAACTTCGCGTTGTTTCTCTGCCAACGCGGACGTGCGGCGGAGTCGTTGAAACATTCCGAACTGGCTTTGGCCAATCCGCTGTATTCGACGCCGGAAAAGGCCCTCGCCAATGCAGGCAATTGCGCGCTTGAAAAGGGTGACGTGGCACAAGCCGAAATTTATTTCACGCGGGCGCTGAAACGGGTGCCGAAGCAGGCCACCGCGCTGCTGGGCATGGCGGAATTGCATTTCCGGCAGGATCGCTGGCTTGCCGCGCGTACGCTGTTGCGCCAATACAGCGCCCAATTCAGTGAACTTGCCGCGCTCGGACCGCAGGCGCTTTGGCTGGGTGTGCGCGCCGAACGCAAACTCGGCGATCGCGAAGCCGAAGCCAACTATGGCGCCTTGTTGCGCCGTCGCTATCCGGAAGCAGTCCAGGCGCAATGGTTGCTGACCGGACAATATGATCAAGCAGGGAGCCTGTTATGAGAGAGGTGTTTCAGGCCAATTTTGGCGGCAGATTGAAGGCTACGCGCCAGGTCGAGGCGCTGGAGCAGGAAGACTTCAGCCAGTTGCCGAGTGAAATCTTTGTGCGTGGATTTGTTCGCAACTATGCCCGACTGGTCGGCATCGAGCCGGATAGCCTGATTGCGCCGGTGGATGCGCAGGCCGAGGTTTCGGAGACGATTACCGCGCCCAACGCAGGGCTGATCGTCGGGTCCAGCGGCATACGCATCTGGCTGGTGTATCCAATCGTCGCATTGACAATCTTCCTGTTGCTGGTGGCGGTGTTGTATTACTGGTTGCGCCAGGGAGAAGATGCCTTGATCACGACACCGCCGGCGGTCGTCAGTCAGAGCGACCCGGTTGAGGCAAGCGAGGGGCTGATTGCGCCCCCCGTCACGCCGTTGCCTGATGTGGCCGGGCCGACGCAGGATGTCAATCAGTTGGCCGGGCAATCACCTGCTTTACCGACGCCAGAGTCAGGCCTGCCGAGCAATGCCGGCATCCCCGTCGTGCCGGAAGTTGCCTCCACTGCGCAAGTTCAACCCATGCCAACGGCACCGGAAGCGATCAGTCCGTCGGTGAACACAAATACAAGCACAAATACCAACGCAAACACCGATACCAAAACGGCCGTCCGCAGCATGCGTTTTGAACCAGCCACGGATGCCTGGATCCAGGTTGTCGATGCCAAGGGCGCGCGTTTTTCAAAACTCGTGCTTGCCGGCTCCACCGGCGAAGCCGCGCTGGTCAAGCTGACTTATAACGGCCACAGCATTGATCTGGCCCCTTTCATCGGCCAGAAAGTGGCGCGTCTGACCCTGGAATGATTGGAACTTCCACATGAGCCTGACTACTTCGATCGTTCGACGTCCCACCCGCCGGGTTCTGGTTGGCCATGTGCCGGTGGGCGGCGGCTCGCCGGTGGTGGTGCAGTCGATGACCAATACCGATACCGCCGATATTGCCGGCACGGTCGCCCAGGTACATGCGCTCTGGCAGGCTGGCTCGGAACTCGTCCGGTTGACCGTCAACACCGAAGAAACCGCGCGCGCGGTGCCGGTGATCCGGGAAAAACTGGATGCGCTCGGCTGCAATGTGCCGCTGATCGGTGACTTTCATTTCAACGGCCATCGTTTGATCAAGGCCGTACCTGAATGCGCCGAAGCGCTCGCCAAGCTGCGCATCAATCCGGGCAATGTCGGCCGTGGCGCCAAGAAGGATGAACAATTCGCCGTACTGGTCGAAGCTGCCGCCCGATACGGCAAGGCAGTGCGCATCGGCGTCAACTGGGGCAGCCTGGATCAGGAATTACTCGCCCGGATGATGGACGAGAACGCCAAGCGGCCGCAGCCGCATGCGCCGGAATTTGTCATGCGCAATGCGTTGATCACTTCCGCGCTGGACTCCGCCCGTCGCGCCGAAGAACTCGGCTTGCCCAGCGATCGCATCATCCTTTCCTGCAAGTTGTCCGGTGTGCAGGATCTGGTCAAGGTGTATCGCGATCTCGCTTCGCGCAGCGATTACGCTTTGCATCTCGGCCTGACCGAAGCTGGCATGGGTAGCAAGGGTATCGTCGCCTCGTCGGCGGCGCTGGCGTTGCTGTTGCAGGAAGGCATCGGCGACACCATTCGCGTTTCGCTGACCCCGCAACCGGGCGAATCCCGCACCACCGAAGTCCAGGTCGCGCAGGAAATCCTGCAGGTCATGGGTATCCGCTCGTTCACGCCGCTGGTCACCGCCTGTCCGGGTTGCGGCCGCACCACCAGCACGGTGTTTCAGGAACTGGCGCAGAACATCCAGAACTGGCTGCGCAGCCAGATGCCGATCTGGCGCAAACAGTATCCCGGCGTCGAGACGATGAATGTCGCGGTGATGGGGTGCGTGGTCAACGGCCCCGGTGAAAGCAAGCATGCCAACATTGGCATCAGCCTGCCCGGCACCGGCGAAACACCGGTGGCACCGGTGTATGTCGATGGTCACAAGACGGTGACTCTGAAGGGTGACCACATCGCCGAAGAGTTCCAGGCCATCGTCGAAGACTATATCCAGCAAACCTACGTCAGCCAGAAGAACGACACCCAATGAGCAACGCCTTGCGCGCCGTGCGCGGCATGAACGACTTGCTGCCGGCCGATGCGCCGCTGTGGGCCTATTTCGAGCAGACCATCCGCGACTGGCTGAAAAGCTATGGTTATCGCGAGATGCGCACGCCGATCCTGGAACATACCGGCCTGTTCAAACGCGCCATCGGCGAAGTCACCGACATCGTCGAGAAGGAGATGTACACCTTCGTTGATGCGCTCAACGGCGAGTCGATGACCTTGCG
>JAIFLB010000121.1 GCA_020049245.1 Betaproteobacteria bacterium
ACCCCCCGCTCTTGAACTGCCAGCCATTGTTTTGTGGCTGTTTGCCAGGGAGTTTGTTCGAAGGCGTACATCGCAAAGCAAAGAGTTCAGGCAGTCAATCAACTGCTATTTCCAATAGCCGACCGAATCACAGTTAAACCCGCGATGTCTCAGGCAGGGCAGCATTCAATGTTGTCGATCAACCGTGTGCGGCCGAGGTGGGCGGCGGCGAGGATGACAAGATCTTGTTCACCCGGCTCAGGGGATAGCAGCGTGGTCTGGCTGCGAACCGCGATGTAATCGACGCGCCAGCCATTTCGGTTGAGTTCGTCGCCGGCAGTCTGTTCGATGTCGGTGAACCGGGTGTTTCCGGTCTCGATGCGTTGTGCCGCTTCGCGAAGCAAGCGATACAGACGCGGCGCTTCGGCGCGTTCTGTTTCGCTCAAAAAACCATTCCGCGATGACAAGGCCAGACCGTCTTCGGCGCGACCGGTTTCGCCTTCCAGCATGATGATGGGCAGATTGAACTGGCGCACCATGCCTTTCAGGATGAAGAGCTGCTGGTAATCCTTTTTGCCGAAGGCGGCGTAGCGCGGCTGCACCATGTTGAACAGTTTAAGTACGACGGTGGCGACGCCCTGGAAATGGCCGGGACGGAAGGCGCCGCAGAGTTCGTTGGCCAGCGGCGGCTGCACACTGAAGGTTTGCAGTTCCGGGTACATCTCGTTGGCGTCCGGGGCGAACACGATGTCGCAGCCGGCGGCTTCCAGTTGTGCGCAGTCGGCTTCGAGGGTACGCGGGTAGCGATTGAAATCTTCGCCGGCGCCGAATTGCAGCGGGTTGACGAAGATGCTCGAGACGATGGGGTGACCATGTCGGCGCGCCAGATCAATCAGCGAAATATGGCCGCTGTGCAGGTTGCCCATGGTCGGCACGAAGGCGGTTTCGCGCGCATCGGCGAGTGCGCCGCGCAGTTCTGCGACGGTGTGGATCAATCGCATCAGAAGGTGTGCTCCGGGGCGGGGAATTCACCGGATTTGACCGCCGCGACATAGGCGCGAATCGCAGCCGCCAGATCGCCGGCGCCAGTCATGAAATTCTTCGCGAAGCGTGGCGGTTTTGGCGTCAGGCCGAGCAGGTCTTGCAATACCAGCACTTGGGCATTGCAGTGTGGACCGGCGCCGATGCCAATGCTGGGGATGCGAAGACGTTGAGTAACCTCCTCCGCCAGCACCGAGGGAATCGATTCCAGGACCAGCATCTGCGCGCCGGCGCTTTCCAGGTCGCCGGCGTCTTGCAGCAGTTGATTTGCGGCGCTGGTGTCGCGCGCCTGGGTGCGATAGCCGGTGACGTTGACCGATTGCGGTAGTAGTCCCAGATGGGCGCAAACCGGGATGCCGCGCTGGGTCAGGAAACGCACGCTTTCAAGCATGATCGCGCCGCCCTCCAGTTTGACCATGTTGGCGCCAGCCGCCATCAGTCTGGCGGCGGCGTCGAAGGCCTGTTGCGGGCTTTTCTGGTAACTGCCGAAGGGCAGGTCGGCTACTACGAATGCGCCGCCCGCCGCGCCGCGCACGACCGCGTCGGTGTGATAAATCATCTGTTCCAGCGTCACCGGCAGGGTAGAGGTGTGGCCCTGCACCGTCATCCCGAGCGAGTCGCCGACCAGCAGGACATCGACGCCGTTTTCCACCAGCAGACGTGCGAAGCTGGCGTCATAGCAGGTCAGTACGCTGAGTTTTTCGCCTTTCTCGGCGCGGGCAAGCAGTTGCGGCAGATACATGTCGGAGCCTTCCGAATTTTTGAATGCTGAAAATGGCCTGGTTCAGGCGCCCAGATTGAAGAATTCGCGCGCACCGCGCATGTCCTGGATGCGCTGCAACAGTAATTCGAAATCGGAATCCTTGTCGGCGAAGTTGAGGTTTTCACTATTCACAATCAATAGCGGCGAGGCTTCGTAATGATAGAAAAACGCGCTGTACGCCTTCGATAGTTCGTTCAGGTAGGTTTCGTTGATCTGGCGTTCATAGGCGCGGCCGCGTTTTTTTACCCGCTCAAGCAGCGCACTCGGTTTGGCTTGCAGGTAAATCACCAGATCTGGCGCTGTGGCTTGCGGTTTCAGGCCTTCATAGAGCTGGTGATAAAGGCGATATTCGGCATCGTCGAGCAGTAGTTTGGCGAACAGCAGGTCTTTTTCGAGCATGAAATCAGCGACCCGGGATGAGCCGAACAGTTCATCCTGCGCCAGATTGCGGGCCTGATCGACGCGGGCAACGAGAAAGAACAGTTGCGCCGGCAAGGCGTAACGGCGGCGATCTTCATAGAAACGCGGCAAGAAGGGGTTCTCGTCAGCATTTTCCAGAATCAGTTCAGCGTTCAGGTGCGCTGCAAGCTTGCGCGCCAGGCTGGTCTTGCCGGCGCCAATCGGGCCTTCAACAACAATGTGGCGGAAACGGCTGAACATGGTGAAAAGAGATGAATTGGGAAGAAACAGGAAAAACGCAGAAAACTACTGACAGCGGGTGGCGCGCGGCGCGGTTTCAGGTGCGAGCGGGATGATGTCGCTGAAATCCGTATTGGCCAGGCAATCGGCGACCCGGCCATGTCCGGGAATCAGCGCATCCGGGGCAATTTCAGCCAGCGGCAGCAGGACAAAGGCGCGCTCGGTCATGCGCGGGTGCGGCAGCGTCAGGCCGTGCTCGTGCATGACCAGGCCATCGTACAGCAGCAGATCGAGATCCAGGCTGCGCGGCGCGTTCTTGAAGGTACGGTTGCGGCCGTGTCGGGCTTCGATCTGCAACAAGGCGGCGAGCAGCGCGCGGGGCGACAACTGGGTGACGATGGCCGCTGCCGCATTGATGAAATCCGGCTGTTCCGCGTAGCCGACCGGCTTTGATTGATAGAGCGAGGAACAGGCGATAAGGCGTGTTTCGGGCAGGTTGTCGAGTTGCGCCCAGGCTTGCTCGATTTGGCTGATCGGGTCGCTCAGATTCGAGCCGAGTGCGATGTAGGCAGCAATTTCAGCCAAGCTTGACCTCGATGGCAGACTCGCCGGCGGGTTTGCGCGGCCCGCGCTTGCGCCGTTTGGTTTTGCCCTCGCCAGCCTGCGGTTTGATCAGCATGGCTTCGCGTTCGTTGTCGTTGGCATCCGGGAAACGGGTCCACCAATCCGCCAGTTCCTGGGCGGCGTCTTCGCCTTTGGCGCGGATCAGCAGAAAGTCGTACCCGGCGCGGAAGCGTGGGTGGGACAACAGCCGGAACGGGCGTGCGCCACTGCGTTGTTCAAAGCGGGATTGCAACGACCAGATTTCCTTGATCGTGCCGTCAAAGCGACGCGGGAACGCCAGCACGCGACGCTGGCGTTCGAGGACCGCATCCATCGCGTCGTAAAGCGCGGATTGATCACTCTGGCCGCTGTTCCGGTTACGTTTCAGTTCGCCTTGCATGTCGAACCAGAGCAGGCAGGCGAGCATGAAGGCGGGCGAGGCAGAATGGCCCTGGCGCACGCGTTCGTCGGTGTCGTGCAGCGCGACATGGAGGAATTTTTGCCGTTCCGGATCGTCCAGAATCGTGTCGAGCATCGGCAAAATGCCGTGGTGCAGTCCTTCTGCGCGCAACTGGCGGACGCCGCGCTCGGCATGGCCGGAGAGCAGCAGCTTCATCATTTCGTCGAACAGGCGGGCCGATGGGATGCGTTCCAGCATTGATGCGAGTTCGGCAATCGGAGCGCGTGTGGCGGGATCGATGTGGAAATCGAGTTTGGCGGCAAAGCGGGCGGCACGCAGCATGCGCACCGGGTCTTCGCGGAAGCGCTGGATCGGGTCGCCGATGATGCGCAGAACCTTCTTTTTGGCGTCTTCGACGCCGCCATGCCATTCCCAGACTTCTTCCGTTTCCGGGTCGTAATACAGGGCATTGACGGTGAAGTCGCGGCGTTCCGCATCTTCCGCCTGGTTGCCGAACACGTTGTCGCGCAACAACATGCCGTCCTCGGCGGTGACGCGGGCATCGTCGTCTTCGTCGCTTTCGTCTTCCTTCGGCAATGAGGCGGCGCGATAGGTGGTGACTTCGATCGTGTCGGCGCCGCAATAGACGTGCACGATCTGGAATCGCCGACCAATCAGACGTGATCGGCGGAATACCTGGCGAACTTGCTCCGGCAACGCATCGGTGGCGACATCGAAGTCTTTCGGTTCGCGTCCCAGCAACAGATCGCGCACCGCTCCGCCCACCACAAAGGCGCTATATCCGGCTTCCTTCAGCGCGCGCGTGGTTTTCAGGGCGCAGGAATGGATCTGTTCGCGCCGGATGCCGTGGACTTCGACCGGGATGATGCGGGGCCCGCTGTCGGCTTTGGAGGCCGCTGATTTACCGAAAACTTTCTTGATGAACCGACGAATCATGGTTGCCGGATGAGATATACGTTCATGTTGGCGATCTCCTGAGGCGAGCGATTATACACATCGTCCGGACTCGGCCGGCCTTGCCGGGAGCGGCCTCGCAAGCTACATTAGTGCGGCTGTTGTCGTTCGAATTTTCGCTTTCAAGGACATTTTGCATTGCTCGCTCTCATTCAAGCCGCCGGTTGGCCGATCTGGCCCCTGATCATTGCTTCCGTGCTGGCGCTGGCCATCATTTTCGAGCGCGCTTACAGCTTGCGCCGCACGATTGTCATTCCGACCAATTTACTCGAGCAGGTGTTGAGCAATCTGCGCCAGCACGGGCCGAATCCTGATCTGCTGCGGGCGTTGTCTGAAGGTTCTCCATTGGGGCGGGTGTTGGTTGCCGGTATCCGCAATGTCGGCAATAGCCGCGATCTGATGAAGGAGTCGCTGGAAGAAGCCGGCCGGGCGGTGGCACATGATCTGGAACGCTACCTGATGACGCTCGGCACGATTGCTTCGGTGGCGCCGTTGATGGGCTTGCTTGGCACGGTGGTCGGCATGGTGGAGATTTTCGGCTCGCAGTCACCTACCGGCGGTAACCCTGCGGCTCTGGCGCATGGCATCTCAGTGGCTTTGTACAACACGGCATTCGGTTTGATCGTGGCCATACCAAGCATGATTTTTTATCGTTTCTTTCGTGGTCGGGTGGACGCTTTTCTAGTGGAAATGGAACAGCAGGCGGTCCGTCTGGTGGACATGATCCACAGCGAGCGGAAGTAGATCAGCATGCAATTTCGTCGCAGCCGGCGCGATGAACCGGAAATCAACCTGATTCCCTTGATCGACGTATTGTTGGTTGTGCTGATTTTTTTGATGGTGACCACAACCTACGCCCGTTTTTCCGAGTTGCAGATCAATCTGCCTGAAGCCCAGGGCGATAGCGCCAAGGAAACCCCGCTCCAGATTAATGTGGGGGTCGATCAACATGGCGCTTATTCGATCAATGATGCCGCGGCGGCAGGCGCTTCGGTCGAACTGTTGGTCGAAGCATTGCGGGCGGCGGCGGGCGGCGAGAAAGATCCCGTCGTGGTGATTTCAGCGGATGCACAGGCCACCCACCAGGCGGTCATTCGGATTATGGATGCGGCGCGGCGAGCCGGTTATCCAAGGGTGACCTTCGTCACGCAGAGCGCTGATGGCGGCAATTAGTTGTCGGTTTTTTCGTTGATTTTTCCATGACACCCTGTCGCAATCGATCTTCGAGCCCGCTTTGATCGACGCGTTGTTGCGCTGCTGGTATGGGCGCTGTCCCGGCTGGTTTGCTCCGATACATCTGCTGCTGGCGCTGCCGTTGAGCCTGCTCTTCGGAATCATGGTCAGGCTGCGGCGACTGCTGTTTCAATTTGGCTTGTTTCGGGTAGCGCAATTGCCGGTGCCTGTGATCGTGGTGGGCAATCTGACTGTTGGCGGTTCCGGCAAGACACCGCTGACTCTGGCCCTGGTGCGTTGGTTACGAGAGGCTGGTTTTTCGCCGGCTATTGTCAGTCGCGGGTATGGCGGCAGCGCTAAAACACCGATGCCGGTGTTGCCGAATAGTGATCCAGCGAGCGTGGGCGATGAGCCGGTTTTGCTGGCGCGGCGAGCCGGATGCCCGCTCTGGATCGGGCGCAACCGGCCTGACGCGGCGCGACAACTGCTGGCTTTCCATCCGGAAGTGGATGTCTTGATTGCTGACGACGGCCTACAACATCTCGCCCTCGGCCGCGACATCGAACTGGTCGTCGTTGATGCGGCGCGCGGTTTCGGCAATCGCCATTTGCTGCCTGCCGGCCCGCTGCGCGAACCTTTGTCGCGTCTGGGCAGCGTGGATGCGGTGGTGGTGAATGGCGTCCAGACGCTGTCTTTGCCGACAGAATGCCAACGTTTCTTGATGCGGATATCTAGCGTTCGCTTCGTCAATCTGGCTGATCCGGAGCGTTGGATTGCGGCGGCCGATTTTTCGGCTGAGTTCGCCGATCTGTTCGCCACCCACCCGCCATGTGCAATTGCCGGCATCGGCCACCCGGAGCGTTTCTTCAATCAACTCGAGCAGCTCGGGATCAACGCGATGACGCAGGCTTTCCCTGATCACCATGCTTATATCGAGTCTGATCTGCCAGTTGGCACTGTGCTGATGACCGAGAAGGATGCCGTCAAATGTGCCAGTATCGGCAATCGACTGGGTCGCCAGGATCTCTGGTTTCTTGCGGTTGACGCCGATGTCGAAGCCGGACTAAAAACCTTGATCATTGATCATCTGAACCCACGAAAGAGAGCCTCAAATGGACCCAAAATTACTTGAAATCCTGGTTTGCCCGCTGTGCAAAGGCCCTTTGGTGCATCACCGGGAGGCGCATGAACTGATCTGCAAGGCGGACCGCCTTGCTTTCCCGATCCGCGATGGCATTCCGGTCATGCTGGTCGATGAGGCACGACGCCTCGAGGAAACCGAAGAAGTGGCCTGATGGGTTAGACGAAAGATCAGCTGAAGTGGCCGCCGCATTTCCATTGCAGACTTTGCTGGATCATTCGCGGCATCGGATGGAGGCGGCGGAGCGCCTTTTGCGCGCGTTGAAACGGAAAGAAGATTTGGCACAACAGCGTTTGCAAGAATTGCATGGCTTCAAGTCGGAATATCAGGCTCGGCTGTCGGGCGATCGCGCGGTGGTGATGGACATCATTCTGCTGCGCGATTTTTATGCTTTCCTGGCCAAGCTGGATAGCGCCATCGCCCACCAGAATGGAGAAGTGGCGAATGCACATACCCATTGGAAAGTGGCGCATGACAACTGGTTGACCCTGCGACAGAAAGTCAAAGCCTTTGAAACCTTGGCGGATCGGCATGCCAAGCAGGAAATTCAGAAACAGGAAAAGCGGGAGCAGCGGTTGACGGACGAAACTGCACTTCGCAAGCATGCGAATCGGAATGGAGACTCGTACTGATCGGGTGTTGAACGTTCCGGCACGCCATTTGCTTTATCTCTGTCCAGACGGAATGGAGAAACCTCATGGCGAATATTCAAGCGGCAATGCCGGCAAAGTTTTTGCAAGTTGCTGGCGAGGGCAAATCGATCGCAAAAATGGGGATGGCGGAAAAGGCCGGCCCAACGGCAAGTCTCCAATTGACCTCGTTTCTCGGCGTTCTGAAATCGAAGTTGTCCAAGCCGGATGTGTTGCCGAATGCATTGCCGGAAGGTTTGCCGGGGATTCGGTCCGAGATGCCGGTCAAGCTAGCGTCCGAGGCGCTACTGAAGGGGGGGGGCGAAGAACAATTAACTGAAAAGCTGTCGGCTGATTCGAAAGATGATACTGACGCATCGGAAGCAGTAGCGCCATTGATGACCGCAGCTGTCGCATCCGTTCTTACCGTGTCGACAAACATGGTTTCTCCCATGTCGGAGGCCGAGTTGCCACAGAAAACAGAATCTGACGCAAGCGCGGTGCAACAGAGCGAAATTTCCAGTTTGACCACGCTTGCCGGCACCAAGTCCGAAGCCGCAATCAAGGCGGACGCGTCTGGCGAGGCGGCAATTGCTGCCGAGTCAAGGCAAGCCTTGCCGCAAGGCAAGGCGGCAAAGGCTTTGGACTCAAGCGAAATCATGAACGTGCCGGGTCTCCAAACCAGCCGTGATGTGTTGGATGCGAATGACGCTGCATCGGCATCCGGCCTGCGCCTGGATGCAAGTCTGACCTCCCCCGCAACCAGCCTGAACGGCAGCACTTCCGCAGCGGCTTCTCTGGCGGCGACAACGTCACTCGCCACGCCAACCGTGGCAACCTCAAACACTCCGATGATGCAGGCACATCCCTTTGATCAGTCATTAAGACAGGCTGATGCCAGGATCAACGCGGCCATCGAAACCCCAGTCCGGAGTCCGGCGTTTGCGGCGGAACTGGGTGATAAGGTGGTGTGGCTGGCTTCCAGGCAGGGGCAATTTGCCGAGCTTTCGCTTAACCCACCACAAATGGGCGCGCTTGAGGTTCGCTTGAGTCTGAGCGGATCAGGCGAGGCCAGTGCGCAGTTTTTTTCGCCCAACCCGATCGTGCGGGAAACGATCGATGCCGCTTTGCCCAAGTTGCGTGAGCTGATGGCGCAAGCCGGCATCAATCTGGGTGAGGCGGAGGTGCGTGAGCACGCTTTCGGACAGCGCGAACAATCCGATCTGCGTGGCCAGAACGCTGCGCAAGAGGCTGAAATACCGCTCCATCAAGCGGTCATGGCAGGCATCGCCGGGGCTCGTTCTGCGGGCGTAGGCCTGGTCGATCTCTACATTTAGAACTCCTATGTGAAGGCCAATACAAGAAAACCACGCCCTACCAATGGCGTGGTTTTCTTTGTCTGCTTGTCATCTCGTAATAAAGAACATAAGCTTCTTCAAGGAACGTTCTGTTTTTGTTTGATATTTCAACAAGACAATTTCATTCGAGGGCGAGATGGCTAAAGAGGAAGTGGCAGCGGAAGCAGGAGCGCCAAAGAAAAAGGGCAAGATGCTTATCATCATTCTGGCCGTCGTTGGCGTGTTGGTGATTGGTGGCGGGCTCGGCGCTTATATGTTGTTGTCCAAGCCGGCGGCAGAGAAGGGGGCGCATGGCGAGGAAGCTGAGCCTGAGGAGCATGCCGAGGAGGAGGACGGAGAGGGGGCGCATGCCCCGATTTATGTCAAGCTCGAAGCCTTTACGGTCAATCTTGCCGATCAGGAAAGCTATCTGCAAACCGAGATACAACTGATGGTCGCCGATGCCAAGGTGGGTGAAAAAATGAATGCCCACCTGCCTGAAGTCCGTGATGCGATGATTCGATTGCTGTCCAGCAAAACGGCGGAAGAGTTGTCTCAGCAGGAAGGCAAGGACAAGTTGGCGGCTGAGGTTCAGAAACAGGTAAATGAGGTTTTGGGCATCAAGGGTAAACTCAAGGGGGTGAAGAAAGTGCTGTTCGGAGCCTTCATCATTCAGTAACTGACGGGAGTCACGTGGCCGACGACATTCTTTCCCAGGAAGAAGTTGACGCACTCCTGCGCGGGGTTACCGGTGAGTCCGAGGACGCCGCGGCTGAAGAGAGTAGCGGGGGAATTCGTGTCTACGATATTGGCCGTCAGGAACGCATTGTGCGTGGGCGTATGCCCACGCTGGAAATCATCAACGAGCGTTTTGCGCGAAATTTCCGTATCGGCCTGTTCAACCTGATGCGCCGTACCGCCGAGATTTCGGTGGCGCCTGTCACGGTCATCAAGTACAGCGAATTTGTTCGCAATCTGGTGGTGCCGACCAATCTGAACATGGTGCACATCGAGCCGCTCCGTGGCACTGCGTTATTCGTGCTTGACCCGAATCTGGTGTTCTTGGTGGTGGATAACCTGTTTGGAGGCGATGGGCGCCAGCATATGCGGGTCGAAGGACGTGACTTCACGCCGACCGAGCAACGCATCATCAAGAAAATCCTCGACGTGGTATTTGAAGAAATGCGCAAGGCATGGGACAGCATCTACCATGTCGAATTCCAGTTCATCCGCTCGGAAATGAACACCCAGTTCGCCAATATAGCGACGCCGACTGAAGTCGTGGTCGTCAGCACTTTCAACATCGAACTGGGAGCAGGAGGCGGCGATTTTCACGTCTGTATGCCCTACAGTATGATCGAGCCCATTCGCGATCAGCTCACCAGTGCCATGCAGGCTGACAGCGCCGAAGCGGACGAGCGATGGGTAACGCAAATGTCATTGCAAGTGCAGGACGCGGAAGTCGAGTTGGTGGCCAACCTGGGCCAGGCGCCAGTGACGTTACGTCAGATTGTCGATCTCAAGGTGGGTGATGTGATTTCCCTGGAAGTACCTGAAGCGGTCATTGCTCAAGTCGATGGCGTGCCGTTGTTCCAGTGCCATTATGGACAGAAGAATGGCCAATTGGCGCTTAAGGTGGACCGTATCCTGCAGGAGCAGGACCGGATTTCCTGTATCGGGAGCAAACGATGAGCGAAGACGCGGAAAAGAAGGAAGAGGATATATCCGCTGACGACTGGGCAGCCGCTCTCGCTGAACAGGAGAGCACCGCGCCTGCTGAAGGAGGCGCTGACGACGATTGGGGGGCTGCGCTCGCCGAGCAGGAGGCGGCGGAGAATCTGTCTGCCGAGAGTCCGGCATCTGACTCTGCGGGTGCATCCACGTCCAAATCCTCCAGCACCGAGACGGAAAGCCGTCCCGCGCAGATTTTCCAGAATCTCAGCGCCGATCAAGTCCAGCCACCACCAAAGAATCTTGATTTGATCCTGGATATCCCAGTTCAACTCAATGTCGAACTCGGACGCACCAAGATCGCCATCCGCAACCTGTTGCAGTTGGCGCAAGGTTCAGTTGTCGAGCTGGATGGGCTCGCCGGCCAGCCGATGGATGTGCTGGTCAACGGTTGCCTGATTGCTCAGGGCGAAGTGGTCGTTGTGAACGATAAATTCGGTATTCGTCTGACCGATATCATCAGCCCGGCTGAACGTCTGCACCGGTTGAATCGATAGCCTTCAAGCAATGAATTCCCGTTCCATTTTTCACAGGAGGATTCGTATCCTCGCTGCTTTGTTTGCGTGTGTTTTGGCAACGGCCTCGGTTCATGCTGCGGTCGAGCCAGGTCCGGTTTCGACCTCCAGCGCCTTGCTGCAGGGTTTGCTCGGGTTAGGCATGGTGTTGGCCGCGTTGGCTGCCTTCTTCTGGTTTCTGCGCCGGTTTTCTCCTGGCCAGAGTGCCGCCCAGGGCGCCGTGAAAGTGGTCGGCGGCGTCATGCTGGGGCCACGCGAGCGGCTGGTGGTGGTGGAAGTCGGGGATACCTGGTTGTTGCTTGGCGTTGGTGGCGGGCAAGTCAGCACTTTGCATACCTTGCCGCGCCCGGAAGGTTACACGCCGGTTGCGCCTAATCTTCAGACTGGTGGTTTGCCCGATTTCGCCGACAAGCTGAAGGCGCTTTTGTCGAAACGTCAGGCTTGAGGTGTTCATGCGGCTCGCATCGCGCGTCTTGCTAGTCCTCGCCATGCTGACTCCGGCCTTCGCAGTTGCGGCGCCGGGAATTCCCGCTTTCTCGAGCACGCCTGGCGCCGGTGGCGCAACCAATTACACGTTCAGCATCGAAGCGCTGCTGTTGCTCACCGCGCTGACATTCATTCCGGCGGCGCTGCTGATGATGACCGCGTTTACCCGCATCGTGATCGTCCTTTCGTTGTTGCGTCAGGCCATGGGTACGATGAATTCGCCGCCTAACCAGGTGATCGTCGGGCTATCCCTGTTTTTGACCTTTTTCATCATGGCGCCCGTGTTCGACAAGATTTACGACACCGCCTGGAAGCCCTATTCCGATAACCAGATCAGTCTTGTGCAAGCGGCTGACCTGGGTGTGCAGCCACTGAAATCATTCATGTTGAAACAGACGCGGCAAGAGGATCTTGCCTTGTTTATCGGCCTGGCCAAGGTGCCCCAGCTGAACGCGCCGGAAGACACGCCGCTGAA
The DNA here is from genome assembly GCA_020049245.1 of Betaproteobacteria bacterium. Lineage (GTDB taxonomy): Bacteria > Pseudomonadota > Gammaproteobacteria > Burkholderiales > Thiobacillaceae > PFJX01. Next base: position 11,888 of record JAIFLB010000121.1, read on the forward strand.
GGTGCTGGTGCCAGCTTTCATCATCAGTGAGCTTAAAACCGCATTTCAAATCGGCTTTATCGTCTTCATCCCTTTCCTGATCATCGATATGGTGGTCGCCAGCATTCTGATGTCGATGGGCATGATGATGCTGTCACCCGTGCTGGTTTCTCTGCCCTTCAAGATCATGCTGTTCGTCCTGGCGGATGGCTGGAATCTGCTCATCGCCTCGCTGGTGCAGACATTCCAGATATGAGTTTGAACTGATGACCCCGGATACCGTCGTCGCCATCATTCGTCAGGCACTTGAAGTTGCCATGTTGGCCGCCGGTCCGATGTTGCTGGCTTCGTTGCTGACCGGTCTGTTGATCTCTGTGTTTCAGGCGGCAACGCAGATCAATGAAATGACCCTGTCGTTCATCCCGAAGATTTTGGTGATGTTCATCGTGCTGGTGATTACCGGCCCCTGGACGCTGCAGTTGCTGGTCGATTACATCACGCGCCTGATCGGCAGCATCCCGACGCTGATTGGCTAGCGCCCATGCTCACGCTGTCCTCGGCTGACCTGGACGCGATGCTGGCGATGTTCTTTTTTCCTTTTGTTCGCATTCTGGCCTGGCTGTCGTTCGATCCGCTTCTTGGCAACAAAGCGGTGCCGACACGAGTCAGGGTCGCATTGGCGATGGTGCTGGCGATGGTGGTAACGCCGTTGTTGCCGGTTGATACGCCCTTGCAACTGACCTCCGGGGATGGCGTGCTGATTCTGTTGCAACAGATCGCGATCGGGGCAGCCCTTGGTTTTGCGATGCGCATTGTGTTCACCGCGGTTGAATACGCTGGCCAGTTGATGGGCCTGCAGATGGGTCTTTCCTTCGCCACCCTGTTTGATCCGGTGAATGGCGCGCAAACCCAGGTGGTGGCGCAGTTTCTGGTGTTGACCACTGCGCTGATTCTGTTCGCCTTCAATGGTCATCACCTGGTTATTACCGCACTGGTGCAGAGTTTTCAGGACATTCCGATCGGCGCCACCCTGTCGCCGGACGGGTTTGCCATGCTGGCGCACTGGGGTGGTGTGCTGTTCGAGGTCGGGCTGCATATTTCGCTGCCGGTGACTGCCGCCCTGCTGGCGACCAATCTGACCATCGGCATGATGTCGCGCGCCTCGCCGCAATTGAATATTTTCGCTATCGGCTTCCCTCTCACGCTGGGCGTCGGCTTTCTGGTGCTTTATTTCGCGCTGGCCTACTTGCCGGCCCGGCTCGATGAATTCTGGCTGCGCGCGGTGCAACTCGGTGCCGGTGCGATGCGGGGTGTCGCCGGGCTTTGAGCTTAAGCGGTGGCGGCGCAGGAGTGGACGTAAGAGGGCATTCAGGGCGGCCGGCCAGTTTGGCTGGTTTCAGCTAAAATCATTTTTTTTCACGAATCCAGATCGCCATGTTTACTGGCAGCCTCGTTGCACTCGTTACCCCCATGCTTGCCGATGGGGCTTTGGATATGCCGCGTTTCCGGGCATTGATTGAATGGCATATCGATCAAGGCACCGATGGCCTGGTCATCGTCGGCACCACCGGCGAGTCCCCCACGGTGAATACCGAAGAGCACTGTCTATTGTTGCGGACTGCGGTCGAACAGGCTGCCGGACGCGTACCGGTGATCGCCGGCACGGGGGCGAATTCGACCACCGAGGCGATCGAATTGACCCATTGTGCCAAGGCCGCAGGCGCTTCCGCCGGTCTATCCGTGGCGCCGTATTACAACAAACCGACGCAGGAAGGGCTTTACCAGCACTTCAAGGCGATTGCCGAAGCGGTCGATCTGCCGCTGATTCT